>JBFFND010000129.1:0-6806 GCA_041563375.1 Gammaproteobacteria bacterium
TGGTCATAAGGTCTGATGGCGAAAATATAGGGGAGTCGGCGGTTGAGGTATGTGACTAAACACACAGAGCTTCCGAATCTCCATCCGGCATGGGTTTTCTGCAGAGCTGCTACAGGTTGCTATTGGTGTTCTGTGAGAACCACTGCAGGCCCTCAGCCGAGGCCAGTTCAATTTTTCCCCGTGACAGTTTGACGCAGTTCTGCCGTTCGAATTCTTTCAGAATACGACTGATGACTTCGCGGGTGGTGCCCAGCTCCAGCGCAATGCTCTGGTGAGTGATGTGCAACACCGGGCTTTTATTGCGCTCAAACAGGCTGCCCAGCATACAGGCGAGGCGCATATTGAGGTGATTGAAGGCGGTGTCCTGCACCATATAAATGGTTTCACACAGGCGTTCGGTGAGGATATTGATGACGTAGTCGCGGAAGGTGGCGGCGCTGTTCATCATGTTTTTAAAGTTGTCGGAGCTGAGCGCCAGTGCCTTGACCGGGGTTTCAGTAACCGCGATGGCATTAAAGGATTTTTTCTTCAGCAGGCTGTTCAGGCTGAGTATGCACAGGTCACCGGCTTCCACCCGGTACAGGGTAATTTCCCGGCCATCCTCGGCAGTCTGGTAAATACGGATGGTGCCTTCGAGAATAAACATAAAATTATTGCAGGTGGCAGACCCGCTGAACAGCGTGGTGTCGGCTTCAACCTGCATTAACTTGGCATGTTCGATGGCATCATGCCATATGGGGTCATGAATGCGGGCGAGTTCGGGATAGGTGTGATTGAGTTGTTGCAGGCGGCTCTGGCCGGTCCTCTCAAGGGTGCTGGTTTCTGACTGGTTAAACTGCATACAAATGCCCTGGAAAAAAGAATACATCGCATGCGTGCGGCTACACTCGCCTGCTTCTTGCAAACCGAAGATTTTAGGTAGCTGCTTAACAGGCTGTATGTGACAAAAGTTACATTGACAGTGGCAGTTCTTCGGTAACTTAACGGATTATACCAATATAATCTGTAAGGGAATCACTTGTTTGGGTAGATCGTGCAGCCAGGCCTGTGGTTAATGCCGAGTGTGGCGTATAACTTATTGAAAAGTAATGGTATTTTCGTTTTTTTACTTTATCAGGTATTGCAGCTTGTCAGGCTTGCCATCCCACTCCTCGGCATCTTCCGGCGCCGGTTTCATCTCCGAGATCACCGGCCACTGTTTGGCGAGTTCGGCATTCAGTTCAAGGAAGTGGTTTAGTTCCGGCGGCAGGTCCTGTTCATCGAAGATAGCTTCGGCGGGGCATTCCGGTACACACAGCTGGCAGTCGATGCATTCTTCCGGGTCAATCACCAGAAAGTTTTCGCCTTCGTGAAAACAGTCGACTGGGCACACTTCAACGCAGTCGGTGTATTTGCATCTGATGCAGTTTTCAGTGACTACAAATGTCATGCTTATCTCCTTTTAGAACAGGCTGATCTGTTTGTTGAGTATATTGTGCATCGAGTCATTAAGTACACCCAGAATACTATCAGCAACCGGCTGCAGTTGCCGCTCAATATAGTGATCATAGTCCAGTCGTGAGTTCTGGCATTCCACCGCTTCCGGCCCGTTGAGGGTGATCACATATTCAATCCAGCCCTTGTTGCGGTAACGTGAGGGCAGGTTATGCTGGCTTAAATATTCTTCCGCCCTGATTGCCGCGCGGGCATGGGGTGGCACATTTCGGTTGTATTCAGACAGCGGCTGGCGCAGGCGTTTGCGGTACACCAGGTCGTTGTCATAATCGCCGCGATACAGTTGTCTGACGACCTCGCGAATGTAATCGTCATAGGCTTCATCGTTAAATACTTTCTGATACAGCTGGTACTGGAAGTCACGCGCCAGGCGTGTCCAGTCGGTGCGCACATTTTCCAGTCCCTTGAAAACCAGCTTGCTATTACCCTTGCGCTTAACCACGCCGGCATAGCGTTTTTTGCTGCCCTGTTCCGAGCCGCGGATGGTGGGCATAAAAAAACGGCTGAAATGGGTTTCATATTCCATTTCCAGGTAGGATTCGCAGTCAAACTCATTGCGCATAAAATCCTGCCAGTATTGATTAATCATTTGCGTCAGCTGCCTGCCAATGCGATCTGCGGTCTGTTCATCCACCGCGCCATCCAGCGAAACAAACACCGAGTCGGTGTCACCGTAAATCACCTCGTAGCCCTGCTGGTTAATCAGGGTGACACTCTGTTTGATAATGTCATGGCTGCGTCTGGTAATCGAGCTGGTGAGACGGGAATCATGAATGCGGCATCCAGGTGTGCCGAGTACACCGTAGAATGAGTTCATGATAATTTTAATCGCCTGGGAGAGTGCGCTGTTGTTTTCCTGTTTGGCACGATCCCGTGCCTGCCACAGCTCGGCAATAATATCCGGCAGAATATGCTGCTGTTTGGCAAAACTGGCGCCGTCATAGCCGGGAATGGTTTCATCCTCGGGCAGGTTCAATGCCGCAATGCGTGCATAGGGATCGACTCGGAAGGTACGGATAATGCTGGGGTACAGACTTTTGTAATCCAGCACCAGTACGCTGTAATAAAGCCCCGGCCGGGAGGACATCACATAGCCACCAGGGGCCGAGTTGCCCTGGCCGTAGTCGCCAATATTGGGTGCGGTGAATCCCTTGCGGTGCAGGCGCGGCAAGTACAGGTTATCAAACGCGGCCACCGAGCCGCCGACCCGATCCATTTCCAGTCCGGTGAGTGTGGCGCGCTCGATCGCAAAGTGCAGCAGTTCGGCGTGGGCAAAAATATCCAGCACCAGCTGGCAGTCCTGCAGGTTGTATTTTGCCAGTGCGGGTTTATCCTGCTGAAACTGCCGTTTGATTTCCTTCGCCTTGTATAAAGGATCCCGGCTGTGGTTTTTATCATTGCCGTTGATGGCTTCTGACTTGATCAGTTTGCCGCGGCCGAGTAATTCATTAGCGACGTTTTCCAGTGAGAAGCTGGGAAACTGCCAGGTGGCGCTTTTCAGTGTGTCGATACCATCCAGTACGACCCGCCCCGGGATCGCCAGGAAAAACTGACCGACTTCAGCCTGCGACTGTCGCCAGCGGGGCAGGCTGTGGTTGCGACCCAGCCTGAGTGACAGTTTGAGCTGATCTGCCTTGTTCTGTAAAAACTGGAAATCAAAATTAACCACGTTCCAGCCGATAAACACATCGGGATCCAGTTGCTGCACATCATCGATAAACGCCTGCAGCAGCTCACGTTCAGTTGAAAAATAGCGTGTCGGTGTGTCTGCATCGGTGCCCTGAGTAATATCACCCACCATCAATACCTGGCGCTGCTGCTCGCAGATATAGGCAATGGAAAACAGCTGCTGGCTGTCGTAGGCGGTTTCGATATCCAGCGACATCAGGCGCAGCGTGGGTGTATAGCTGGCGGCTTTGATGCGCGGGTTATAGATGGTTTGCTCATCGCTGCGGGCATTGATGAGCACTGGTGCGGTGATAAAACGTTCGCTCAGGTAGCGTTCTGCCGGGCGAATATCGGCTTCATACAGATCAAACTGCTGCTGGCTGAACAGCTCGCGCAATCGATAGAACATGGAAATCGAATTACAGTAAAGCGCCGCCATCGGCTCAAAGGCAAAATCCTTTAATTGCAGGTTTTTGATTTCAATGTGCTTTGCCAGCTGGGGTTGCTGTGATAACAGTTGCTCAACCGCGTCGCGATCCCGTTGCCGAAAAAAACCGGTGCAGCGCTGCTGCGTAATATAGACTTGCAGTGGTCCGTCGGCACTGCTGAACCAGAGTTCCAGCTGTATGCCCTGGGGTGTGTCCTGTGCGTGGCGGGTGAGGAGAAAAGCGTGGCGCATAGTGAAGTGTGTGATGAGTCGCAGACCATTTTAACTTTCAGCGTCTATTATCTATGTTGGCTACCAGAAATACTATCCCGGTGTTTTTGTATGGCCCATGGGAGCTAAGGAGTTCCCGTTTTACTTTATGTTCACTCAATCGAAGGATGTTTATTCGATGAAAATTAGTCCCTACCTGAAGGTGCTGGCCGAAAAAGACGGCTCTGATCTGTACCTGACTACCGGCGCTATGCCCAGTGCTAAATTCAATGGCGTATTAACCCCGCTTTCCAAACAGGCCGCGCCGCTGGGCTGGGTGAATGCACTGGCGATGGAAATTATGAATGAGGACCAGCAACGGGACTTTGAGCATAAGCCGGAAATGAACCTGGCTATTTCCGAGCCGGGCGTGGGTCGCTTTCGCGTGAATATTTTCAAGCAGCGCAATGAAGTGTCGATGGTGATCCGTAATATCAAGGCGGAAATCCCCAACCTGGAGGAGCTTGGCCTGCCGCCGGTGCTGAAGGATGTGATTATGTCCAAACGCGGGATTATCCTGTTTGTCGGCGGCACCGGTTCCGGTAAATCCACCTCGCTGGCGGCGCTGATTGATCACCGTAATCGCAACAGCAAGGGGCATATCATTACCATTGAGGACCCGATCGAGTATGTGCACCAGCATAAGGGCTGCATTGTTAATCAGCGTGAAGTGGGTGTGGATACCGACAGTTTTGAGGACGCGCTCAAAAACACCCTGCGTCAGGCACCGGACGTGATTCTGATCGGCGAGATCCGTGACCGGGAAACCATGGAGCATGCCATGGCGTTTGCCGAAACCGGGCATCTGGCGATTTCCACCCTGCATGCCAACAATGCCAACCAGGCGCTCGACCGTATCATTAACTTCTTCCCGGAAGAGCGTCATGCACAGCTGTTGCAGGACCTGTCGCTGAACCTGCGCGCCTTTATTTCGCAACGCCTGGTTCCCACGGTGGATAACAGGCGCTGCGCGGCGATTGAAGTGCTGTTGAATTCACCTCGGGTGGAAGAGTTGATCAAGAAGGGCGAGGTATCGGAGATTAAGGAAGTCATGGAAAAATCCGAGCGTATGGGCATGTGTACTTTTGATAGCGCCCTGCTGAATCTATACCGTGAGGGGCGGATTTCCATGGAGGAGGCCTTGAAAAATGCCGACTCGGAAAATAACCTGAGACTTAAGATTGAGCTGGGTGAAGATGCACCACAGAAAAAATCTGCCGAGAAGGATGCCTTCGGTGGTCTGTCCTTGATGGAAAAGGAGGTGCCCAAAGAGGAGGAGCCGGCTGCTGAAGAGCTGTCATTGCGGCCGGTAGAAAAGCCGGCGCAGGAAGAACCCGTTCAGGAGGAAAGCTGAGCGACCTGCTTGCTGTTTAATTGCCACATTGGTGGAGGAACAAGTCATGAATGCAGGACTGATAGAAGCTACGGTGCAGTGCCCCTATTGCTGGGAGCAGATTGATGTGATGATTGATGACTGCGGGGAAAGCCAGCAGTACATTGAGGATTGCCAGGTCTGCTGCCGACCGATTAATTTTACTATCGAGATCGACGACAATCAGCAGCGACATGTGCATGTGAGCAGCGATGACGGTGCTGATTAACGCGTGGGGCGGGGCTCTGTAAGTTAACAATTTACTTTAAGTATTGAATGTAATCGTCTACACTAAATAAAAAAACAATATCTGAAAGAGGGTTTTTATAGTGGCGTTTACAGTAAAGCAATCAGTATTCAGGGTATTGGCCGGCTGCGTTTTGTGTGCACTGGTATCTGCCTGTTCAACCAGTGGCGATTCCTCCGACTGGAATAAAAAAGCCTCACCCTGGGATCGTGTCCGTGATAACCCGTCTGTAGCGGTGGATGCAGAGCAGGCCTCCGAGCCTGTACCCATTGAAATAGAAATGATGCAGGCGCAGCACGCCCAGGCAGAATCCGTACAGGCCGAGCCGGTTGCAGTGCTGGTTGAGCAGCAGCCGGTGGCGGTGGCGCCGGTGATCGAGCCTTCGCCAACTGATCGGGTGATGCAGGCCCCGGCGAATTATTTTACGGTACAGGTGATGGCCTCGGTTGATCCTAACCGGGTTTACCGATTTGCCGAGCAGAATCAGTTACCGATTGATTACATTGTGCCAACCTTGCGTGATGGTGTGATCTGGCATGTGTTGCTGCTGGATATTTACCCGGATCGCGCATCGGCAGTATCCGCACAGGCCGAAGCCGCGGCCACACTGAAAACCCAGCCATGGGTGCGCAGTGTAGGCTCTATTCAGAAAATCATTCAGTAAGCGGGTAACGGGCTGCCGGCTGCTCTGCTTGCAGGCGGCCTGGTAAGTAACGTTATCAGCCAGCAACTTGTCAGTTGTTTTACTCGTCCAGTTTGCGATGCGTTGCGTCGCACATGGGCGGGGTCAGGGTTTGCTTGCAGCCACACAGTCCGTATTTTTTCTTTTCAGTTATTTCAAATTCCACCGGAGTGAAATCGGTGCCGGCATGGGAACCGTCACAAAACGGCTGGTTTTTTGATTTGCCGCAGGCGCACCACCAGTAGGTGCCGGGTTCAAGCTCAACGACGTAGGGTGATTTTTTCGGGCATTCTGCTGTGCTCATGTGTGGGCTCCGCGTAGATAAAGATAGGGGGGGTGTTTGTTGCTGACTGCAAATATACGGGTAACCCGTGCTCTTGTGCAAGACGACTGATAAATATGATGTCCTTAGATGGGCTGATTATGAGCGGTTTTTTATGTGAAGATGCTTTTGTAAGCGGGGCGAATAGTCTAGACTCATTAATCATCATGAAGCTACGTGCAAGACAGGCAAACAGGGACACGCTGGATTATCCCGGTTCGGTATTTTCCGCATCTTTAGCAGCATGGTTATTATAGAATAAAGCTCCTGTCAGGTTTGTTTCAGATCTGATCTGATTCGTTAAACCGGACGTTATAACAAAAA
>JBFFND010000130.1:0-6778 GCA_041563375.1 Gammaproteobacteria bacterium
CAAACGCTCTCAGGTCGCCACCGTGCGTCTCTGCCATAACTTTCGTCAGGGCCGCTGTCAGAGTTGTTTTACCATGGTCAACGTGACCGATTGTGCCCACGTTTACATGGGGCTTATTACGTTGAAATTTTTCCTTGGACACGATCTATCACCTCGTTCGATAATTTAATCTAAATTCTGTTTTACTTCACATTACATACGCTGGGTTACAATCGCATCCGACACCACCTTTGGCGCCTCTGCGTACTTGGTAAACTCCATCGAGTATGTCGCACGTCCCTGGGTGGCCGAGCGAAGATCCGTTGCATAACCAAACATTTCCGACAACGGCACCTCTGCCTTGATATATTTTCCTGAGGGCAGATCTTCCATACCCTGAACTACGCCTCTACGCCGATTCAGGTCCCCCATTACATCACCCATATAATCTTCAGGGGTGATGACTTCCACTTTCATAATCGGCTCCATCAGGACCGGGCTTGCCTTGAGGGCGCCATCACGGAAACCCATGGAGCCGGCAATCTTGAAAGCCATTTCGTTCGAATCCACATCATGGAACGAACCGTCATACAGGGTTACCCTGACATCTTCAATCGGGTAGCCACCGAGCACGCCGTTCTGCATCTGCTCCTGTACACCTTTGTCGACCGCGGGAATGTACTCCTTTGGAATCACTCCGCCGACAATATCATTCACAAATTCGTAACCCGTGCCCTGGGGCAATGGCTCAATCCGCAGGAACACATGACCATATTGACCGCGACCACCCGACTGGCGCACAAATTTCGATTCCTGCTCAACCGTCTTGCGGATGGTTTCACGGTAAGCCACCTGTGGATTACCCACGTTGGCCTCAACCCCGAACTCCCGCTTCATGCGGTCAACAATAATCTCAAGGTGCAGCTCGCCCATGCCGGAGATGATGGTCTGCCCCGACTCTTCATCGGTTCGCACCCGAAACGATGGATCTTCCTGCGCCAGCTTGGACAGGGCGATACCCATCTTCTCCTGATCCGCCTTGGTTCTGGGCTCAACCGCCACCGATATCACCGGATCCGGGAACTCCATACGCTCCAGCGTAATCACATGCTTTTCATCACACAGGGTGTCGCCGGTAGTCACCACCTTTAAACCGATGGCCGCGGCAATATCCCCTGCGTGCACTTCTTTAATTTCTTCGCGGCTATTGGCGTGCATCTGCACAATACGTCCAATCCGCTCTTTCTTGCCTTTTACCGGGTTAAACACCGAATCACCGGACTTGAGCACCCCGGAATAAACCCGGAAAAACGTCAGATTGCCCACAAACGGGTCTGTAGCAATCTTGAAAGCCAGCGCAGCAAACGGCTCCTGATCATCAGCATGGCGCTCATCTACTGACTCGTCCTGCTTGACACCCTGGATAGCCGGCACGTCCAGTGGCGATGGCATATACTCAACAATGGCATCCAGCATGGCCTGCACACCCTTGTTCTTGAACGCCGAGCCACAAAAAGCCGGAACAATCTCATTCGCCAGCGTCTGCTGCCTGATACCCGCCTTAATGTCTTCTACAGAAAGATCACCCTCTTCCAGGTATCTATCCATCAGCGCTTCCGAACCCTCCGCGGCAGCTTCCAGCATATGCTCACGCCATTTCTGGCATTCGGCGAGCATGGACTGCGGAATATCGCGCTCTTCATAGGTCACCCCCATATCATCGGGGTTCCAGTGAATCGCCTTCATCTTGATCAGGTCGACCACGCCTTCGAAGCTTTCTTCTGCGCCGATCGGCAGCTGCATTGGCACCGGCTTTGAGCCAAGACGTTTTTTGATCTGCTCTATCACGCGCAGAAAATCCGCACCGGAGCGATCCATCTTGTTAACAAAGGCCATACGTGGCACTTCATATTTGTTTGCCTGACGCCACACAGTCTCAGACTGCGGCTCAACACCACCCACCGCGCAGAACACGGCTACCGCGCCATCCAGCACCCGCAATGAGCGCTCGACTTCTATGGTAAAGTCAACGTGACCCGGCGTATCGATAATATTGATACGGTGCTGCTCAAACTGGCGATCCATGCCCTGCCAGAAACAGGTGGTGGCAGCGGAAGTAATGGTAATACCTCGCTCTTGCTCCTGTTCCATCCAGTCCATGGTGGCTGCGCCGTCATGGACTTCGCCTATCTTGTGCGAGATCCCCGTGTAGAACAGTACGCGCTCGGTAGTCGTTGTCTTCCCGGCGTCGATATGGGCCATAATGCCCACATTACGGTAGCGTTCTATTGGGGTGGATCGCGCCATTTCCTCAAGCTTTCCTCACCTACCAGCGGTAGTGTGCAAAAGCCTTGTTTGCTTCAGCCATACGATGCGTATCTTCACGCTTCTTAACAGCACTGCCGCGCTGCTCAGATGCATCCATCAGCTCACCTGCAAGCTTAAGGTCCATTGATTTCTCGCCACGCTTACGCGCCGCGTCAACCAGCCAGCGCATCGCCAACGCCTGACGACGCGTAGAACGCACTTCAATCGGCACCTGATAGGTTGCACCACCCACACGGCGAGATTTAACCTCTACCATCGGGGCTACATTTTCCAGCGCCTGCTCAAGCACTTCCAGCGGATCTCCACCTTTCTTCTCTGAGATCGTATCAAGAGCGTCATACAGGATCCGTTCGGCCACAGCTTTTTTACCGCTCTTCATCACCATATTGATGAACTTGGCCAGCTTCTCACTTCCAAACTTGGGATCTGGAAGGATAATACGTTTCGGGACTTCTCTTCTTCTTGGCATCTTATTACCTTAAATATCAGGAACTAATCGCAATGATTAGCTCTTAGGACGCTTAACACCGTACTTGGAACGGCCGCGCTTACGATTTTCAACACCCTGTGTATCCAGGCTACCGCGAACAACGTGGTAACGAACACCGGGCAAGTCTTTAACACGACCACCACGGATCAGCACAACACTGTGTTCCTGCAGATTATGACCTTCACCACCGATATAACTGGTAACTTCATAGCCATTCGTCAAACGTACACGGGCCACCTTACGCATTGCTGAGTTAGGCTTTTTAGGTGTCGTTGTATATACACGAGTACAAACACCACGCTTCTGTGGGCATGCTTCCAGCGCCGGCACATTGCTTTTTTCAACTTTGCGCTTACGTGGATTACGTACTAACTGGTTAATTGTTGTCATAAACAATCTTCTCCAAACATCCTGGAACCGCCAGGTCGGGCTTATTTTTCCCGTTTTTTCGCCTAATTCTGTGAAATATGACAGCGAATAATAAACAACAGGCGCAGCCCAGTAGAGCCACGCCTGTCGCGGGAGCGCAATATTATGCGCATGGGGCCTCTCTGTCAAGCCATACTGGCTATCGGAGAGCTAAGTTATTTAAAATTTTGCCGATTCGGCAGGCCACAGAAGCTGCAGCCTGCCGGGACACGGCCCGTTTATGAATCAGCCGAGGAATCCGCAGCTGATTCATCCATGGCAGCAGCTGCTTCCGTGAGCATCTCCAGGGCTGTTTTTTCCTCTGTCTGGCGACGGCGACGACGCTCGTTATGGTAAGCCAGACCAGTACCCGCAGGAATCAGTCGACCCACAATAACGTTTTCTTTCAGACCGCGCAGATCATCACGGCTGCCGCGCACCGAGGCCTCGGTCAGTACCCGGGTGGTTTCCTGGAAGGAAGCCGCCGAGATAAAGGATTCGGTTACCAGTGAGCCCTTGGTAATACCCAGTAGCATCATATGGAAGCTGCATGGCACTTTGCCTTCCTCATCCAGCTGCTGATTAACTTCAACCAGCTTGCTGTATTCAACGATTTCGCCCTTATGGTAACGGCTGTCACCGCCGGTGATCACTTCAGCCTTACGCAGCATCTGCTTGATAATGACTTCGATGTGCTTATCGTTGATTTTTACACCCTGCAGACGGTAAACATCCTGAATTTCCTTAACCAGGTATTCCGCCAGCGGTTCCACGCCTTTAAGACGCAGAATATCATGTGGGTTCGGTTCACCATCGGCGATCACCTCACCCTGCTCAACATGCTCACCTTCGAACACATTGATATGACGCCACTTGGGAATCAGCTCTTCATAGGTCTCACCGTTTTCGTCGGTGATCATCAGACGCTGCTTACCCTTGGTCTCCTTGCCGAAGCCGATGGTACCGGTGCGCTCTGCCATGATTGCAGACTCTTTCGGTACACGCGCCTCGAACAGGTCGGCTACCCGTGGCAGACCACCGGTGATGTCACGGGTTTTAGACGATTCCTGAGGAATACGCGCAACCACGTCACCCACTTTTACTTCATGGCCGTCGTCGATATTTACAATCGCGCCGGTTGGCAGGAAGTATTGAGCCGGGATGTCTGTACCCGCAATACACAGGTCATCACCCTTTTCATCAATCAGCTTAACCATTGGGCGCATGTCCTTACCCGCCGATGGACGCTGCTTGGGATCAATCACCACGATTGATGACAGGCCGGTAATTTCGTCCTGCTCTTTCTGAACGCTCATGCCTTCAACGAATTCGCCAAACTGTACCTTACCTTCCACCTCGGTAATGATTGGGTGGGTGTATGGATCCCAGGTGGCCACAATCTGGCCGCCTTCGACGTTTGCGCCTTCCTCGGTTGAGATCACCGCACCGTAAGGCACCTTGTAACGCTCTTTCTCACGGCCGGACGAGTCCACCACACCGATCTCACCGGAGCGGGAGACCGCCACCGAGTTACCGGATGTCTGCTTAACCAGTTTAATGTTGTGCAGACGGATACTACCCTTGCCTTTCACCGAGATATTATTAGCAGCGGCTGAACGTGATGCCGCACCACCGATATGGAAGGTACGCATGGTCAGCTGCGTGCCCGGCTCACCGATAGACTGTGCCGCGATAACGCCCACCGCCTCACCGATATTCACCTGATGACCACGTGCCAGGTCACGTCCATAACAGGACGAACACACACCGTGTGCCGCATCACAGGTAATCGCTGAACGCACCTTGATCTCGTCCACACCCAACTGGTCAATGCGCTCAACCCAGCTTTCATCCAGCAGGGTACCGGCCGCAATCAGCACTTCATCTGATCCCGCCTTAACCACGTCGGTAGCAACCACACGACCCAGTACACGCTCGTGCAATGGCTCAACGATATCACCACCTTCGATAATCGGTGTCATGATCACGCCGTGATCTGTGCCACAGTCTTCTTCCAGCACCACCATGTCCTGGGCAACGTCCACCAGGCGACGTGTCAGGTAACCGGAGTTGGCTGTCTTCAGCGCGGTATCCGCCAGACCCTTACGAGCACCGTGGGTTGAAATAAAGTACTGCAGTACGTTAAGGCCTTCACGGAAGTTAGCCGTAATCGGCGTTTCGATAATCGAACCGTCCGGCTTGGCCATCAGACCACGCATACCCGCCAGCTGACGAATCTGTGCCGCGCTACCACGCGCACCGGAATCCGCCATCATATATATATTGTTGAAGGAATCCTGCTGAACCGTATTACCTTCAGCATCGACCACATCCTCCTTACCCAGCTTGGCCATCATCGCCTTGGCGACCTGCTCGTTGGCATGAGACCAGATATCAACCACCTTGTTGTAGCGCTCACCGTTGGTCACCAGACCTGATGAATACTGGTTCTCGATTTCCTTAACTTCAGCCTCGGCACCTTTCAGGATGTCCGCTTTTTCTTCCGGAATCACCATGTCATTCAGACAGATCGATGCACCGGCACGGGTGGATTCACGGAAACCGGTATACATTAACTGGTCAGCAAAAATAACCGTGTCTTTCAGACCTGCCAGACGGTAACTGATGTTAATCAGGCTGGAGATATTCTTCTTGGTCATGTCACGGTTAACCAGCTCGAACGGTAACCCTGCTGGCAGGATTTCAGACAGCATGGCGCGACCCACAGTGGTATCCACCAGCTTACGCACGGTCTGCATGTCGCCATTTTCATCCGGCATGGTTTCGTTAATGCGTACCTTCACCCGAGACTGGATATGCACCGCCTTGTTGGCATGGGCGCGGATCGCTTCTTTCACATCCGCAAACACCATGCCTTCACCCACACCGTTCACACGCTCACGGGTCATATAATAAAGACCCAGTACGATGTCCTGTGATGGCACAATAATCGGCTCGCCGGAGGCCGGTGAGAGAATGTTATTGGTCGACATCATCATCGCACGGGTTTCTAACTGTGCTTCAATCGACAATGGCACGTGTACCGCCATCTGGTCGCCGTCGAAGTCGGCGTTGAATGCAGTACACACCAATGGGTGCAGCTGAATCGCCTTACCCTCAATCAATACCGGCTCAAATGCCTGAATACCCAGACGGTGCAGTGTCGGTGCCCGGTTAAGCATAACCGGATGCTCACGAATCACTTCCTCCAGGATATCCCAGACTTCCGCGCCTTCGCGCTCAACCAGCTTCTTTGCCGCCTTGATGGTGGTTGCCAGACCGCGACGATGCAGCTTGCTGAAGATAAACGGCTTGAATAGTTCCAGTGCCATTTTCTTCGGCAGACCACACTGATGCAGCTTCAGTGTCGGACCAACCACGATGACTGAACGACCCGAGTAGTCAACACGCTTACCCAGCAGATTCTGACGGAAACGACCCTGCTTACCCTTGATCATGTCAGCCAGTGATTTCAGCGGACGCTTGTTAGTGCCGGTAATCGCACGGCCACGACGACCGTTATCCAGCAGCGCATCCACAGATTCCTGCAGCATACGTTTTTCGTTGCGCACG
>JBFFND010000131.1:0-6763 GCA_041563375.1 Gammaproteobacteria bacterium
AAACAGCCCTGACGAATCAGGGCTTTTTTATGTGCATTAACGAACCGCACACAGCATCTAGAGTTATGCGTGCACCGGTTGTGAATAGGAAATGGGGGACACGGCTTCTTCATCCTCGAACGTCACTTCTTCCCAGGCATCCGGCTGAGCAATCAGCGCTTTTAACAGCGCATTGTTCAGTGCATGGCCCGATCTGTAACCGGAGTATGCACCAATCAGGCTGTGGCCCAACAGGTACAGATCGCCAATCGCATCCAGAATCTTGTGCTTGACGAACTCGTCCTGGTAACGCAGGCCATCTTCATTCAATACACGGTAGTCGTCGACACCGATGGCGTTATCAAGGCTCGCGCCCAGCGCCAGGTTATTTGCACGCAACTTTTCAAAGTCACTCATAAAACCGAAAGTACGGGCACGACTGACCTCTTTCACAAAGGAGGTGGAGGAGAAGTCAATTGAAGCCTGTTGCGGCGCACCATTAAATACCGGGTGATCGAAATCAATGGTGAATGTCACTTTAAAGCCCTCAAATGGGTCGAACTTCGCCCATTTGTCTTCTTCTTCTACGATAATCGGCTTCAAAATACGAATAAATCGCTTGGCTTTTTCCTGTTCGACGATACCGGCGGATTGCAGCAGGAACACAAAAGGACCGGAGCTACCATCCATAATCGGCACTTCATCCGCACTCAGATCAACATAGGCGTTGTCTATTCCCAGGCCCGCCATGGCTGACAGCAGGTGCTCAACGGTCGATACTTTGACCCCGTTTTCACCCAGCGTTGTTGACAGCTGTGTGTCACACACATTCTCCGCTTTTGCGAAAATCTCAACTGGTTCATCCAGATCGACACGGCGGAAAACCACTCCTGTGTCAGGCGCTGCAGGACGAAGTGTAAGATACACCTTGTTTCCAGTGTGTAAGCCGACACCGGTGGCGCGGATCACATTTTTGATAGTGCGTTGGCGAATCAAAGTCTTTAATTCCTAATTTGACGAGGCGAACAGGCCCGAGAGGCGTAAATCCGCGCAAATTATACATAAATTGTAACAATTAGAACATAATATTCTGATATGGCATCATTATAGGCCATATTTGTTCATAAACCGCCAACTTCCACACAAAATCTGATAGAAGCGCCGGTTAATTCAGTGGCACAGCTTCACAGGGAAGAGCCATCATCCCCAACGACTCTCATTAAGTCATCGAAAATGAACAACAGGATAGAACCACATTCGACCCTGTTCATGTTCTGAAAAGTTCATACCTGAACTATCCAGACCCCTGTTAGTAACGGCCTCTACAGACTGTCTCAACTCATGGTATTAGTCCGCCTGGCGCCGTAAAAAGGCTGGAATGTCCAGCATATCGTCATCCAGTCCGCCACTTAAACCATCGCCAGACGCCTTTTTGCGCTGAATAGTCGGCTTATCGTACGCGTTGTAATCTACATTGCCGGTGGCCGTGCGCTGCACAATCTTCATATTGTCCTTTGCCAGGTTAACCTGCTGGCCTAAACCGGTGGCGACTACAGTCACACGCAGTTCGTCCTGCAGATCGGGATCGATCGCCGTACCCATGACCACCACTGCTTCTTCTGAGGCAAAGGAGCTGATAATCGCACCTATGTCTTCAAATTCACCCAGGGTCAGGTTAGTACCGGTAACATTCACCAGAATTCCGCGAGCACCGGAAATATTCACATCTTCCAGCAGTGGGCTGGCCACAGCCGCTTCAGCTGCCAGGCTTGCGCGATTTTCACCGGTAGCCAGTCCTGAGCCCATCATGCCCATGCCGTTCTGAGACATAACGGTGCGCACATCCGCGAAGTCGACATTAATGACACCTGGATGGGTTATCAGTTCAGTAATTCCCTGCACCGCATTGTGCAGCACATCGTTCGCGCCATTAAAGGCATTCATTAAATCAAACTCGCGACCATAGACACTCAGCAGCTTGTCGTTCGGTATAGTAATCAGCGAGTCAACATGCTGACTGAGCTCCTTGATACCATTTTGTGCAATCTTCATGCGATTAGCACCTTCAAACACAAACGGCTTGGTAACCACACCCACGCAGAGAATACCCATATCACGTGCAATCTGCGCAACGATAGGCGCAGCACCGGTACCGGTACCACCACCCATGCCGGCAGTTACGAATATCATATCCGCACCCATAATGGTTTCCTGAATGCGTTCACGATCTTCGAGCGCAGCCTGGCGGCCAATTTCAGGGTTTGCACCCGCACCCAGACCTTTGGTGATATTGCCACCGATCTGTAACGAGGTTGCACCATTGATTTTGGTTAAGGCCTGCGCGTCAGTATTTGCACAGATAAAATCAACACCTTCTATACCAGTTGAAACCATGTGTCTAACAGCGTTACCGCCGCCACCACCGACACCGACAACTTTTATCACGGCATCTTGTGCAACAGAATCCATCAATTCAAACATGTGATATCTCCTCATTTATATTTTTATGCTGGCAGCCTGTTGCTACCAGTGTGTTCGTTATAAAAAAACCATTAACCCGCGTTTTCAACCCGGGTACAGTCACTAAAAATTTCCCTGAAACCAGTTTTTCATGCGATCCCATAGGCCTTTCATCCCCCTGTCTGTTGAAAATAAACGCGTACCGCTGTTCTGATGCTGCTCTCCATATAACAACAAGCCAACACCGGTCGAGTGAATTGGATTGTTCACCACGTCTGCCAGGCCACTGACATATTGTGGTTTACCTAAACGGACTGGCATGTGAAATATTTCTTCAGCAAGGTCCACAACACCTTCCATTTTTGAACTACCACCGGTGAGCACTATGCCGGCGGCAATCACATCTTCAAAGCCACTTTTTCTTAACTCTGCCTGTACCAGTCCAAGCAATTCGTCGTATCTGGGTTCAACCACTTCTGCCAGCGTCTGGCGTGACAGTTTGCGTGGTGGACGATCACCCACGCTGGGCACTTCAATAGTTTCGTCTGCATTCGCCAGCTGGCGCAGTGCACAGGCATATTTAATCTTGATTTCATCCGCATACTGGGTCGGCGTTCTTAATGCCACAGCAATATCATTAGTCACCTGATCTCCCGCAATTGGAATAACCGCGGTATGACGAATTGCACCATCGGTGAAAACCGCTATATCGGTTGTGCCACCACCGATATCCACCAGGCAGACCCCCAGCTCTTTTTCATCCTCGGTTAATACCGAGTAACTCGACGCCAGTTGTTCAAGAATAATGTCATCAACTTCAAGACCACAACGGCGTACACATTTAATAATATTCTGCGCGGCGCCTACCGCCCCCGTTACCAGGTGAACCTTGGCTTCAAGACGTACCCCCGACATACCAATGGGTTCACGCACACCTTCCTGCTCATCGATAATAAACTCCTGCGGCAGTATATGTAGAATGCGTTGATCAGCGGGGATAGCAACCGCACGTGCAGCATCTATTACTCGATCCAGATCCATCTCGCTCACTTCGCGATCCTTGATCGCAACAATGCCGTGGGAATTAATACTCTTTATATGGCTTCCTGCCACACCGGCATAGACTGAATGAATCTGGCAACCGGCCATAAGCTCAGCTTCTTCAACCGCGCGCTGGATCGACTGCACGGTTGATTCAATATTAACTACCACACCTTTTTTTAGGCCCCGCGAAGGATGTGAGCCAAGACCGATAATTTCAATTTGTCCATCAGCAGTTATTTCACCGACGATGGCAACCACTTTGGATGTACCTATATCCAGTCCTACGATAAGATTTTTTTCGGATTTTTTTGTCATGCTATTTACGCCTCTTTCCAGGCTACTGCAAAACCATTGGTGTATCGCATATCTATATGCTCAATTTTGCGTGTTTCAGATTGAAAATTATTTCGGTACACAGAAGCGAAACGCTGCAACCGCTCATACATGTTATTTCTACCCAGCCTAAGCTCTATGCCGTTTTCCATCACCAGGGTCCATGACCTTCTTGCATCCAGCTTCATTTCCTTAATGTATAAACCTGTTTCCAGTAACCACGCCTGCATTCTTGCCAGCTCCTTAAACATGGCGCCATGTAAACCGTCTGGGCCACTCATGCGTGGTAGCCGCTCTTTCAGTATCTGCCCCGGCGAAAACAGTTCACCTTTTGAACTCAACACCGCATTCTCACCCCAGAAAACAACCGGTTGCTTCTCCATTACTCTCACCTGTAACTGGTCAGGCCATTGACGCCTCACAGATACATCTTCTACCCAGGGAAGTTCAATTAGCACATTACGCACAGCCACCAGGTCGACACTGAAAAAACCACCATCCACTACCGGCAATGCCTGTTCCCTTAGCTGGTTCTTATCCAGATATTTAAATTCGCCCTCTATTTTGACTGAAGAAATCGGCAGCACACTCCTCATATTTAATTGCTGGTATGTCACAGCGACCAACAGACCACACATAACAATAAAAAACAGCTTCGGACGATATAAAAACACAGCAACAGCAGACAACTGCTCAAACAAGGCCGCTTCAGGTCTCCGTAATCCGGTTTTACTGACTCGTCTATTGGCTTTCAACGGTTGCTTGTGTCTAATCATGTAGTTCTGCTCCCTGCAATATATTCATTACCAGCTCATCGAATGAGTAACCTGCCTGTTTGGCCGCCATAGGGACAAGACTGTGATCGGTCATCCCTGGCACAGTATTTACTTCAATCAACCAGGGCTGGTTGTGTTGATCAATCATAAAATCAACCCGGCCCCAGTTTTTAGCCATAACCGCATCAAATGCCTGCTTCATTAATTTTCCAAGCTGTTTCTCTGTCTCCTCCGGTAAGCCACAGGGGCAGACATAACGCGTATCATTGGAAATATACTTTGCCTGATAGTCGTAAAAATCATTATGGGTTTCCAGACGTATCATTGGCAGCACCTCATCACCCAGGATTGCCGCTGTATATTCCTCACCTTCAATAAACTTCTCAGCCATAATAGTGCCGCCACATGCCTGGGCCATTTGCCACGCGGGCAACATCTCCTGCACAGTTTTAACCTTGCTGATACCAATACTCGACCCCTCAAGAACCGGTTTGATCATCAGTGGCAGGCCCAGTTGCTGTAGCGCCACTTCACAATCATGCTCACTTTGCAGAATATGGTATTCAGGCGTTGGTAGTGACAGGCCTAGCCATAACTGTTTACAGCGCATCTTGTCCATGGACAGAGCTGAACCCAGCACGCCGGAACCCGTATAGGGAATCCTGAGCACATCCAGTACACCCTGAATAACGCCATCCTCGCCACCACGCCCATGCATCATATTGAATACATGGCTAACCTGTTCTTCTTTCAGTCGCTCGCAAATATTTTTATCAACATCAACGCCAATTGCATTTACGCCCTGCCTTAACAGCGCATCAAGCACAGCCTGGCCACTGTTTAGCGAAACCTCACGCTCCGCTGACCAGCCACCCATTAACACTGCAACCTTACTGAAATCAGTCATTGCTATACCTGCCAACAATCTTCACCTCAGACTGTAATTGCACATTAAATTTTTCATTCACGGTTTGTTGAATATGCTGCATCAACGCTTCCACTTCCGCTGCCTTTGCCTGCCCTGCATTAATAATAAAATTTGCATGCTTTTCAGACACCACCGCATCGCCTATTCGAAAACCTTTCAGCCCACTGGCTTCAATTAAGCGCGCGGCAAAATCACCCGGTGGATTTTTGAACACCGAACCACAGCTTGGCACACCTGTGGGTTGTGTTTCATTGCGCTGCTTCAGGAGCTGCTTTACCTGTTGCGCTGCCTGTTCACCATCACCCGGCCTTAGATGCATAGTCGCACTGACAAACCATTCATTTTCATGACCTTTCACAGTGCGATATCCAATCGTATAATCTTCTTTATTACGCGTATAAATATTACCAGCACGATCTATTGTGGTAACTTCATCTACTATCGACCAGGTTTCATCACCAAATGCACCGGCATTCATCGCCAGCGCCCCACCCAGCAAGCCTGGAATGCCGGCAAAAAACTCACCGCCCAGCAAATTATTTCGATGACAGAAGCGCGACAATTTTGCACAACTTACTCCAGCGCCCGCACTCAGCCGATTATCAGCATGTAATTCGATAGTTGCCATACTGCCTTTAAATGAGATAACAGTACCTTCTATACCGCCATCTCTTACCAGCAGGTTACTGCCAAGACCAATAAACATCACAGGCTCGGATTCAGGCAAGCCCGATAGAAATAGCGCCAGGTCATCTATATCTGCAGGCGTGTACATTCGTTCTGCCACACCGCCAATTTTCCAGCTGGTGTGTTTACTCATTGGTTCGTTCAGCTGCAAGCTACCGCGCAATGTCTGTAAGTTGGAAGCAGCCATCATTTTGCCAGAGCTCCGGGTAGTTTTTCCGCAATTGAACCAATACTGCCGGCACCCAGCGTCAATAGCACATCACCATCTTCAATGACATTTAAAATTGATTCATTGAGTTCATCCAGGTTTTCTATAAACACCGGATTTACCTTACCCCTGGCACGAATAGCAGCACACAATGCACGACCATCTGCACCGGCGATTGCCTCTTCACCCGCTGCATACACTTCGGTTAACAACAATGTATCTGCTTCAGACAGTACCTTGCTGAAATCCTCAAACAAATCTCTTGTACGTGTATAACGGTGCGGCTGGAACACCACAACAATACGGCGATCACTCCACGCACCTTTAGCGGCAGCCAGGGTTGCCCTG
>JBFFND010000132.1:0-6741 GCA_041563375.1 Gammaproteobacteria bacterium
GGCGCGCTTTATATCAATGGCGGCTGTGTTTTCAGCTTTTTAACATGCCTTTCTCAATAATAAAGTCAATAATCTGCTGCACCCCCTCGCCGGTTTTCATATTACTGAATACAAACGGCCGTTCCCCACGCATTTTTTTAGCATCCCGATCCATGACCTCCAGCGACGCACCAACATAGGGAGCCAGGTCGGTTTTATTAATCACCAGCAAGTCCGACTTGGTAATACCTGGCCCACCCTTGCGCGGAATCTTGTCCCCTGCGGATACATCTATCACATAGATGGTCAGGTCAGATAACTCCGGACTGAAGGTGGCGCTCAAGTTATCACCGCCACTTTCTACAAATACCAGATCCAGTGTTTTAAAGCGTTGCTGCAGACTTTCCACTGCAGCAAGATTCATTGATGCATCTTCACGAATCGCAGTATGCGGACAACCTCCGGTTTCCACGCCAATGATGCGTTCAGCTTCCAGTGATTGATTGCGTGTCAGGAACTGCGCATCCTCCTGGGTGTAAATATCATTGGTCACTACCGCAATCTGGTAATCATCACGCATGCGCTTGCACAGCACATCCACCAGCGCGGTTTTACCCGAGCCAACCGGACCGCCCACTCCCACTCGTAATACCTGTTGATTCATCTCTTTACCTTTAACTTTAATTCGCTGTTTCAGGAACGAAACAGTCGTGAATACTGGGTTTCATGCAGGGCGCTGGCGATGGCCACTGCCGGTGCCAGCATACCGATTTGTTCGTCTTCACAATGCATGGCTTTATTAACCGCTGCTGCAATCACTTCAATTGCTTCAGACATAATTTTCTGTCCCGAAGTCTGTCCCAGGGGAATAATCTTGATCGCCGCCGCCACCTGGTTCTCACACCAGCTCCATAACAGTCCCTGCACTGCTTCCAGCTTATCGATGTGCCATGTATGGCAGGCAAAGGCCAGACAGGTGACAAAGGCGATGTCAGTTTGCTGCTGTGATAGCGCGGGCATTTTTATATCCAGCCCCTTCAACACACGGTTGAGTGCCTGTCCCAGGTTACAGTCTTCCTGGTAGAGTTCAGCCGCTTCCCTTGAGGCCAGAATATACTGGTTCCAGTAACTCACCGTATCGATATCGTTCTGTGCCCATGCATCGTATAAACGCAGAAACACCGGCGCATCCAGTTGCGCCAGATTATGACTCAGTTGCCCGAGTATCCACTCTGACGCCTGCTGTTCCGTATTAATCCAGCCACTGTCCACTGCATATTCCAGTCCCTGGGAATAGGCATAGGCACCAATCGGCAGGGCCGGGCTGATCAACTGCCAGAGACGCATCGATGAAATTGCGCTGGATGGGTTTGTTACTGTGGACTTCATGAATGCTGGTGCTCGTGTTCGGCATGCTCATGATGGTGGCCGTGGCCGTGCTCATGACTGTGGCTATGGCTATGCCCACCATAGGCGCCGGCTTCCGGCTCAAATGCCATTGATTCCAGGCTTACAGTTAACCCCAGTCCACGCACCATGTCATCCAGCACGTGATCATGCTGGTAACTCAGCCAGCCATCACCAATCTGCAATGGCACATGTCGATTGCCCAGATGGTAACTGGCACGGCAGATCATCAGCGCATCAGGGTGACTCACCTTGCTAACCTGTTCACTCGCCGCCTCGATTTTTATGACCGTGCCATCTTCTGCTTTAACACAATCACCACCGCGCAACACTTCTCCGCGGGGCAAAAACAGCCCCACTTCGATGCCATTACTTAACTGTGCCCTGAGGCGGCTTTTCTGCCGTAATTCAAATGGCAGGATCAGTAGATTATCGGTTGGCTGTGGCTGCGACAGTTTTTCGTATACTTTTAACATGGTTTTGTCTTTACAAAATTACGGTTTAAAACAGGTAATAACGTTGCGCCAGTGGCAGGCTTTCCGCGGGCTCACAGGTGAGTAACTGGCCATCGGCTTTTACCTCGTAGGTTTGCGAGTCCACTTCGATCACCGGCTGGTAATTATTCAGCACCATGTCTTTCTTGCGGATATTGCGCGTATTTCCCACCGGCGCGACCATTTTTTTCAAACCCAGTTGCTGTTTAATATCTGCCTGCATCGCCGCTTTTGAAACAAAGGTATAACTGGTGGCCGCACAGGCACCGCCCAATGCGCCGAACATCATGCGATAATGCACCGGCTGTGGCGTGGGGATAGATGCATTGGGATCCCCCATGGGTGCAGCTGCAATAGAACCACCTTTAATAATCAGTGATGGCTTGGTGCCGAAAAACGCCGGTTTCCATAACACCAGGTCGGCCAGCTTACCCACTTCAACCGAACCCACATAATCGGCAATGCCATGGGTAATCGCTGGGTTGATAGTGTACTTGGCAATGTAGCGCCGCACCCGCAGATTATCATTGCGTTCAGAGTCACCCTCCAGCGTGCCGCGCTGCACTTTCATTTTATGCGCGGTTTGCCAGGTGCGGGTAATCACTTCACCCACCCGACCCATCGCCTGCGAATCCGATGAGATCATCGAGAAGGCACCCAGGTCATGTAATATATCTTCCGCGGCAATGGTTTCACGACGGATGCGTGATTCGGCAAAGGCCACGTCTTCCGCAATATTCGGATCCAGGTGGTGGCACACCATTAACATGTCCAGGTGCTCATCCACCGTATTTACTGTGTAAGGTCGTGTCGGGTTGGTACTCGACGGCAACACATTGGCTTCGCCCGCGGCCTTGATAATATCCGGCGCATGACCGCCACCGGCACCTTCGGTGTGATAGGTGTGAATCACCCGTCCCTTGAATGCGGCCAGCGTATCTTCTACAAAACCGGATTCATTTAACGTATCGGTATGAATCGCCACCTGCACATCGTGTTTTTCCGCCACGCTCAGGCAGTTATCAATCGACGCCGGTGTCGTGCCCCAGTCTTCGTGCAATTTCAGACCCATGGCACCGGCCTGCAGTTGTTCGTCCAGCGCCTCCGGCAGACTGGCATTGCCCTTGCCCATAAAGCCGAGGTTCATCGGCAACTCGTCTGCCGCCTGTAACATGCGATGAATATTCCACGGCCCCGGCGTACAGGTGGTTGCATTGGTACCGGTCGCCGGGCCAGTGCCACCGCCGAGCATGGTGGTGATGCCGGACATCAGCGCCTCTTCAATCTGTTGCGGGCAGATAAAATGAATATGCGCATCAATCCCACCGGCGGTTACAATCTGTCCTTCACCGGCAATGACTTCGGTGCCCGGGCCGACCACAATATCCACGCCCGGTTGTACATCGGGATTACCCGCCTTGCCGATGCCAGCAATGTGCCCGTCTTTAACGCCGATATCGGCTTTGACGATACCCCAGTGATCCACAATCAGTGCATTGGTAATCACCAGGTCCACCACCTCGGCCGCAACGCGCTGGCTTTGCCCCATGCCATCACGAATCACCTTACCACCACCGAATTTCACTTCGTCGCCGTACACGGTTTTATCCTGCTCGACTTCGATTAGCAGTTCGGTGTCGGCCAGTCGCACGCGGTCACCCACGGTGGGGCCGTACATTTCTGCATATGCCTGTTTACTGATGCTCGCCATGTCTATCTCCCATCGTTATATAATTTATGCCCGATTAAACACGGCCCATAATCTTTGCATTAAAACCATACACGGTTTTCTCACCGGCATACTCAACCAGCTCGACACTGCGTGTCTGCCCGGGCTCAAACCGGGTGGCTGTGCCCGCAGCAATATTCAGTCGATAGCCGCGGCTTAGTTCACGCTCGAACAGCAGTGCAGCATTGGTTTCGTAGAAGTGATAATGTGAACCCACCTGGATCGGCCGGTCACCCGCATTGGATACCTCGACATGCACGGTTTTTCGCCCTGCGTTCAGTTCAATTTCGCCATCTTCAATAAAGTATTCACCGGGTTTCATTTTTATCTCCTCGTTAGCAGGCCATTCGCACTATCAGGCTATAGGTGAGTGCACCGTTACCAGTTTGGTACCATCGGGAAAAGTCGCTTCCACCTGCACCTCATCAATCATCTCGGCGATGCCATCCATCACATCATCACGGGTCAGCAAGGTGGTACCGTAACTCATCAGCTCTGCCACGCTTCTGCCATCCCGTGCACCTTCCAGAATCGCTGCCGAGATATAGGCGATGGCTTCTGGGTAATTCAGTTTCACTCCACGATCCTTGCGCCGTTCAGCAAGCAGGGCCGCGGTGAATAACAGCAATTTATCTTTTTCTCTGGGCGTTAATTCCACGATACTCTCCCGTTATATTCATTCGTACTGTTTGTATTATTTATTCAGTTTATTTATTCAGTGCTCAGGTTGACCAGATTCTGGGCTCGCAGGCGGCACGCCCTAACAGTGGTTCACGCAACAGTTTCCACACATCTATAAAAGCGAAACGCACATGCTCTGCCTGATGTGCCAGCGCACGACACACCAGCACGTCATTAACCAGGCTCACACTCAATAAACCCTCTTTTATCACTGGCATATGCTCTCTTAGATATTGCAACTGGGTTTTATCCGCATTCACCATCATCATCGAGCCGCTGACTGTATAGTTCTGCATGCCCCAGCTTGCCGATAATAACTCATCACCACCGGTCAACTGCGAGCGATCCAGCATCAGTGGTTTTTTATCCCGCCATATCTCGAAGTGCTGACGCGCATGTCCCTGATCAAAGCGCTCTTTACTCGCCGGCCGCCCCAGGCAGAGAATTTCCCAGCCAATAAAAGCCGCACCAGTTTCCAGCTGCACAATGGTTCGCATATTTACTTCACAGGCAGAGAACAGAATCGTTTCCTGTGGCAACCATTCCAGGGTAGAGCCGGCTTCTACTTTAAGCGTCTGCGTTAGACTTGCGGTGCGACCATCGCTGCGGTAAAACTTGCCCGCTGCCGGTGTGGTCACCAGCGCATGGCCCTGCGTAGTCACCTCAACATCCAGGCTCAGCTGATCGCCACCTACCACGCCACCCGGCGGGTGCAGCAGATACACATGACACACCTCACCTTCCGGGTAAAACGGTTTCTGGATAACCAGCGGACCTTTATGCAGCCGATGGGCGATAAAGGTTTTATCTTCACGCCCGCTAAATTTCAGCGACAGACTGGCCAGCCAGTTTTTTGATGATGAAACAACCGCTACCATCAAAAATGCACCATCACCAGCGACACGCCATAAGCCATGGAGACAACGGACACCAGAATGCGCAAGGCATTAATAAACTGATTACCCCATTGTTTAAGCCATGCAAAAACCTGACCAAGCAAACCACCAAACAGCAGCATCGAAATAAACACGCCAATACCAAATAGCAACAGGTAGGCAAAGCCGGTCCAGGGTGATGCCATCTGTGACAGCGGCAACAGCGCCAGCAAGGGTGCGGAGCCGGCGGTGCCATGAAGCAGGCCGACAAACACCGGCGCGTGCGAATGCTTATGGGGATCTGCCTGATGTATTAATTGCGCTTGTTGATGACTGTGCCAGTGCGCATGATCCTGCATGCCATCGTGGCGATGGAAATGCAGGTGGGCACGTTTACGCAGCATATCCCACAGAACGTAAGCGCCCAGCGCAATCAGCACCAGGCCGACCAGGCTTTCTGCACTTGCGCTTAATTCTTCCGGGATCGCCACACCGAGGAAAATAACCGCGACGCCAATGGCCATCACTGCAGCGCCATGCCCCAGCGCCCAGCGACTGCAGAAAACCAGGCTCTTTTTTCTATCCGGTTTCTGACAGGATAAACTGGATACCGCCATAATATGATCTGCATCCAGTGCATGCAGCATACCCAGGCCAAAGGCCAGGAACAGTAAACTCCAGATTTCTATATTCATTTTATGCCTCTAATGGCTATTTCAGCCTGACCATTATTCACCCGCCACATAGGCTTTCCAGCCACCCAGCTGTGTAATTTCTCTTGCGCCATCTAGCGCATAAGGTTCGCAGATAAAACCGGGGAGCCAGCGTCCATCACTCGTTTCAACTTTACCGATTCCCAACGGTGCCGGAATGCCCGCAACAAAACTGCCAAACTCGGTCGCCGGCATCTGCCATATTTCGATCTCGATGGCTGCGCCGTTGTTATCATCACGCACCAGACCAGGGCGCTGTATTTCACCATCGATCACGTACATCCTGTAACTGGCTGAGGTTGTGTCGCGCTGTTGCAGCTTCGCACCACGCTCACTTAACTGCCAGTTAAGTGGCAGTCCCTGTAAATGCGCACCGCACACAATCACCGATATACTTTCCTCGTAACTCACATCCCCGGCCGAGGTGCGCGGCAGACCGAATGCCTGTTTTCCAGGCTTGAGATTCAGTGCCTGCTGCCAGCGGTTTGCATAGGCCAGCAATTTTCTATCTTTCATCGCCGTGCTCACCAGGCTGATACCCCAGGGCAGACCATTTTCGAGATAACCCGCGGGTACCGCGACGCAGGCGCAATCCAGCAAATTCATATAATTGGTGTAGTAACCCAGGTTGCTGTTCAGCTGTATCGGATCTGCATTGACCTGGTCAATGGTATAAATGGTGCCCGCGGTGGGCGTCAGCAGAAAATCAAATTCACCCAGCACTTTTTTCGACTGTTCACGATAGGCCTGCATCCGGTATTCCGCCTTGAAAAGATCCATCGCCGTTCTGTTTTCTGCACAGCCAATAATGGTTCTGATTAACGGCAATAAAGCCACCGGCTGTTGAGTAATCATTTCTTCAA
>JBFFND010000133.1:0-6714 GCA_041563375.1 Gammaproteobacteria bacterium
GACACACAGCAGACAGGACGCAACACCAGCCGTTTATGACTTTGCACGATAACAGAAACACTCACGGGTATGGTCATTCACCATCCCTACCGCCTGCATATAGGCATAGCAAATGGTGGGGCCGACAAACTTGAAGCCACGCTTTTTCAGATCCCGACTCATTGTTTCCGAAGCGGGCGTACTCACCGGAATTTCTGCCAGACTTCGCCAGTGGTTGATCACCGGCACGCCCTGCACAAATTGCCAGATATAGGCATCAAAGGACGGAAATTCATCACGCACCGCGAGAAATGCGCGGGCATTAGTCACTGCCGCATTCACCTTTAACTTATTGCGCACAATGCCGGGGTTCTGTAACAGCGCGGAGATCTTGTCCGCGGAGTAATTCGCCATTTTAGCAGCATTAAAGCCGTCAAAGGCCTGGCGGTAATTTTCGCGCTTTTTCAGAATCGTCAGCCAGTTAAGGCCTGCCTGCGCGCCTTCCAGTATCAGCATCTCAAACAGGTGCTGATCATCATGGCTGGGCACGCCCCACTCTTCATCATGGTACTGCTGGTACAGTGGATCACTGCCTGCCCACTCACACCGTTGCGGCTGCTGGCTCATATCTGTCCCGTTTCTTCATTGAGTGACTCGCCACAGCAGACAGCTGCTGTGACACCTGTACGCCGCGAGGTTTTTACCCGTCCGACCTAATATACCCCGAGTTTTTCATGTAAAATACCCCTCTTTTTAGCAACAGCATCTGTCCAGGTATTTAATCTATGTCCCAGAAACACTCGCAGGCGGAACTTTTCACCCAGGCCCAGACGGTTATTCCCGGCGGCGTCAACTCACCCGTTAGAGCATTTAAAGGCGTCGGCGGCGACCCGGTTTTTATCGACCGCGCCAAAGGGGCCTATATCTGGGACACGGACAACAAACGCTATATCGACTACGTCGGCTCCTGGGGTCCTATGGTTCTCGGTCATGCCCACCCTGAGGTGATCAAGGCGGTTAAGGACAGTGCCGAACACGGCCTGAGCTTTGGCGCGCCCACCGTGATTGAAACCGAAATGGCGGAACGCATCTGCCAGCTGATGCCATCGATTGAGTCGGTGCGCATGGTCAGCTCCGGCACCGAAGCCACCATGAGCGCGATTCGCCTGGCCCGCGGCTTCACCGGCCGTGACACTATCGTCAAGTTCGAGGGCTGTTACCACGGTCATTCCGACTCACTGCTGGTCAAAGCCGGCTCTGGTGCACTCACCCTGGGCGTGCCCAGCTCACCCGGCGTACCCGCCTGCCTGGCAGAACACACCCTGACCCTGACCTATAACGACCTGGACCAGGTGCGCGACACCTTCACAAAAATGGGCGATAAAATTGCCTGCATTATCGTCGAGCCTGTGGCCGGCAATATGAACTGCATCCCCCCGCTGGATGGTTTTCTGCAGGGGCTGCGTGAGGTTTGTGACGAACATGGCAGCGTGCTGATTTTTGACGAGGTCATGACCGGCTTCCGCACCGCACTGGGCGGCGCGCAATCGGTTTACCAGGTCAAGCCGGACCTGACCACGCTGGGCAAGGTGATCGGTGGCGGTATGCCGGTTGGCGCGTTTGGTGGTCGCCGTGACATTATGGAATATATCGCACCCACCGGGCCGGTTTACCAGGCCGGCACATTATCCGGTAACCCGGTGGCGATGGCCGCCGGCCTTAAAACCCTGGAACTGATTGCCGCGGATAACTTTTTCGAAAACCTGAATGCCAAAGTCAACACCCTGGTTAAGGGCATTCTGCAAAAAGCCGAGGCGCATAATATTGCAATGACACAGAATATCGTCGGCGGCATGTTCGGCCTGTTTTTCACCGATGCCGACCAGGTCAGCAACTTCGAGCAGGCCACCCGGTGCAACCTGGAACAGTTCAAGGCGTTTTACCATGGCATGCTGGATGAAGGCATTTACCTGGCGCCGTCTGCCTATGAAGCAGGGTTTGTCAGCGCCATGCACAGTGATGAAGACATCCAGGCCACCATTGATGCTGCTGACCGGGTACTGGCAAATCTGGCAGGTGCACGCTAATGGCCACCTGCTACATTTATCGCTGCTCCGCCAAACCGGATATGTATATCTACCTGGCGGAAGAAGACGGTTTCGATAAAATTGATGAAGGCCTGCGAAAAAAGCTGGGGCAGCTGAACTTTGCCATGTCACTGGAGCTGGACAACAACAGCAAACTGGCCAAAGAAGACCCGCAGAAAGTCATCGATAACCTGAACAACCAGGGCTTTCACCTGCAGATGCCCTCGGACACCTCGGTCGAGGAACTGATGGCCAGAATCAGCCTCGCCAAAAGCCAGCCCGAAGACACTCAATAAGTAGCGCAATAAAAGCGACAACAGCAACGCATCTTACCACTGGTCGACAGACCGGAAACAATACTATAATGACCAGTGAAGTTAACCCGGCGAGCC
Organism: Gammaproteobacteria bacterium; assembly: GCA_041563375.1. GTDB lineage: Bacteria > Pseudomonadota > Gammaproteobacteria > SZUA-229 > SZUA-229 > SZUA-229. The sequence continues at coordinate 2,459 of JBFFND010000133.1, forward strand.
GGATCCATGAAGTCACCTGATCGTGACGTCAGCCGGCTTCGGGAAGCGTTGATTAATTCGGCACAATTTCCGCCTGATCACGCAGCGTCATTTTCAATAACGACAGGTTATTGAAAATAAAAAAAACATATAATGACCGGTTGATTTGTTTTAGCGCTGATCATACTTGCCCGTCTTCTACCCAGGACTCATCCCATGGACTGACGCGGTTCTTTTGTACGCGGAAAATAATGCATGGGTAATTTTTCGAGCTTCCTTTAACTTCGCGCCCATCAGTCTTTGCTGATGAGTGATGACCTGCAATAGCAACCTTTAGCTACTGCTATTATTTTTTTAGTTTTTTATTTTCAGGAAACATATATGAGCATTTCTGTAACACGCATAATAATTATTACACTTATCATAACGGCCATTACCACTGGCATTGCAACACAACTACCAACCACCGAAAACATCTCCACCCCAGGCGGCATTGCGAGCCTCGCTATACTGATTTTTATCGCCAGCCTGGCTGCTGCATTAGCGAGCGCTAATGCGCCTGCCAGAAATAGCAAAAATAATCAACAAAAAGCAACAAAATCCGATAAAAATCGTGAATCAGGCACCGTAAAGTGGTTTAATACCAGCAAGGGATTTGGCTTTATCACCCGTGATAACGGGGATGATGTCTTTGTCCACTTCCGCTCGATTCGCGGCCAGGGCCATAGAACCCTGTTTGAAGGGCAGCGCGTTGAGTTCGAAATCACCGAAGGTGATAAAGGGCTGCAGGCAGAGGACGTTGCCGGCGCCTCGTGACGTTGCTTTGACGAGCCTATGGATGGGCTCATCAAAATCAAATGATAAAGAAGGTATATGTAAATGTCTGATCGTGAAATAGGAACCGTTAAGTGGTTTAACAACTCAAAAGGATATGGCTTTATCGAGCGCGACACCGGAGACGATGTATTCGTTCACTTCAGAGCCATTCGAGGTGAAGGATTCAAAACCCTGAAAGACGGGCAAAAAGTTGAATTCAATCTGATTGATAGCCAGAAAGGCCTGCAGGCTGAAGACGTTTGCAATACAGACACGTAAATACATAAAGGCTGGTTTAATTTAACAATTAACCAGCCTTTTTTATTTGCGCTGTACAGGCAACGCGGGGCCGACCGGCCCAGCCAGAAAAAACTACTCCCCCCATTTGGGCTGCAATTCTTGCTCAATGCCCAGATGATCCAGGATGCGTGCGACCATAAAGTCGACAATCTCTTCAACCGATTGTGGATGATTATAAAATCCCGGATTTGCCGGCATCAGCAACGCACCCATGCGGGACAGTTTCAACATGTTTTCCAGGTGTATATCGGAGAACGGGGTTTCTCTTGGCACCAGGATAAGCTGCTTGCGTTCCTTTAATATCACATCCGCCGCACGTTCCAGCAGATTCGCACTCGCCCCCACCGCAATTGATGACAGGGTTCCCATGGAACAGGGGCAGACCACCATGCTATCCACCGTTGCCGAACCACTGGCAATGGGCGCGGCCCATTCCGCTTCGCCGCACACCCGCAGCTGGCTTTCATCCACACCGTAACGCAAACACAACTGCCGACTTAGCTCATGGGTATTCGTCGGCCAGGACAGCTCGGTTTCCATACTGATCACCACATGGGCGGCACGGGTCACCAGCAGATACACCTTGTGCCCATGCAACAGCAACTGTTCCAGCAGGCGCACCCCGTACTGCACACCGGAGGCGCCGCTGATCGCCAGCACAATGGTTTTTTTCGCTTCAGTGGATGACATAGGAAGACTCCGGCTTAATCGGTTTTAGCATGTTTGCCTGCCAGTGCGTCGAGAACGCGCTGATGAATGCCGCCAAACGCACCATTGCTCATAATCAGTATATGGTCACCGGCCTGTGCCTGTGCCAGCAACAGCTCAACGATCGTCTCAATCGAACGAAACAGCTGCGCAGCGTCTCCCAGCTGATCCACCACCGACTGCAGATCCCAGTCCACTTCCGGCGGCTGGAACAGCAACACCTGATCTGCATCGGTCAGTGATGTCGCCAGCTGCTCCCGGTGAACGCCCATGCGCATGGTATTGGAGCGCGGCTCCAGCAAGGCCCAGATACGTGCACCACCTACCGCTGCGCGCAGTCCCTGCAGAGTTTCACGAATGGCCGTAGGGTGATGGGCAAAGTCATCATACACGGTAATCTGCGCCACTTCTCCCAGCACTTCCATGCGGCGCTTCACCCCGCGGAAACTGTGCAGCGCTTCAATTGACTGTGCCACCGGCACCCCCACATGGCGTGCCGCAATGATTGCGGCCAGCGCATTCATACGGTTATGTGGTCCCAGTAGATGGCCGCGCACCCGGCCCTGCAACTGCTGCTGATAGAGCACATCGAACTCACGGCCATCCGCCGAGACATTGGCGATGGCCCAGTCGGCACTCGACTGCCCGGCATCACTGGCAAACTGCTCGCGCTGACTCCAGCAGCCCATTTCGATGACATCGGACAGGTTAGGCTCGTCGGCATTCTGCACCACCAGTCCTTCACCCGGCACGGTACGCATTAAATGGTGAAACTGTTTTTTAATCGCAGCCAGGTCTTCAAAAATATCCGCGTGATCAAACTCCAGGTTATTCAGCACCAGGGTGCGCGGATGGTAATGCACGAACTTGGAACGCTTATCAAAAAACGCGGTGTCATATTCATCGGCTTCCACCACAAAAAACGGCCCCTCGCCCAGGCGAGCGGAAATACCGAAGTTCGCCGGCACCCCACCAATCAGAAAGCCCGGCTGCAGGCCGGCGGCCTCAAGTATCCAGGCCAGCATCGAGCTGGTGGTGGTTTTGCCATGGGTGCCCGCCACAGCCAGCACCCATTTGTCTTTCAGTACATTTTCCGCCAGCCACTGCGGGCCCGAGTTATAGGGAATATTTTCATTCAGCACATGCTCAACCGCGGGATTGCCCCGTGTCATCACATTACCCACCACCACCTGGTCGGGTTCTCCCACACCGGCAGCATCATAGCCCTGTTGCAGGCTGATGCCCTGCGCCTCAAGCTGGGTACTCATGGGCGGATAGACGTTGGTATCGGCACCGGTCACCTGGTGCCCGGCCTGTCTGGCCAGTACCGCTACGCCACCCATGAAGGTGCCGCAAATACCGAGAATATGAATATGCAAAAAGATGCTCCGCTTAAATTAATCAGGAAGTCCGGGGAAAATGGATTCTTTCGCCAGATAGGAAATAACGATATAGGAGATGGTCAGCGCCATCGCAGCCAGCAGACGGATATTAAACGTGGCGCGAAAAATATGTGCAATCACCGCCAGATTCCAGCTCACCAGTATCAACAGAAAAATGGATAAGCCGGGTGCAATCTGCTCCCCCTCCTGGAAATCCTGCAACTGGTAAAGCAGCGGCAGGGGCAACAGCTGGAATACCGCACCCACACCGGCCAGTGCAGTGATCGACTGCACAAACCGCGCCTGCAGGTTGAAGGCTTTGAGACAGGCATAGACAAACGCCAGCAGCACCATCACATCCAGCAGCATCGCCAGCAGTGACTGGGGGAACGACAGGCTGATCGACATGCCCGGCAGGCCGGTGAGCAAATACACCAGCAAACTCAACTTCATTAACACCAGTGAGTAGGGCAGGTCCTGCGGCCCCTTGTTCAGTAACAGGTTGCCAGTCAGCGATTTTAAAAAGGTACTCATATGTATAATAATTTTTATTGTGAATTTAATGGCACGGTTTATCTTAAGGCACCCTGTGGCCTGCCCGTAACATCGACAGGGTTTGGCAATCTGGCCGCGAATCAAGGATAATCCCCGTTCCACAACCTTAATCGCTGGCAAACAGACACTATGAAACTGACCATAACACGACCCGATGACTGGCATCTACATGTACGCGATGGTGAGCTGCTGAGGGACATAGTGCCCTTTAGTGCCCGTCAGTTTGCACGGGCGATTATTATGCCGAATCTCAGCCCGCCGAACATTACCACGGCCCAGGCGCTGGCGTATCGTGAACGCATTCTGGCGGTACTGGATGCAGACACTGACTTCAATCCGCTGATGACATTATACCTCACCGACAATACCCCGGCGGATGAAATTGTGCAGGCACGCAACAGCCAGCATGTGCATGCGGTCAAACTCTACCCGGCCGGCGCCACCACCAACTCCGATGCTGGCGTGACCGATATAAAAAAATGCTACCCCACACTGGAAGCCATGCAACAGCAAGGC
>JBFFND010000134.1:0-6704 GCA_041563375.1 Gammaproteobacteria bacterium
AAATATTTTCACCGTACACCAGTTTAGGTTTTAGTTTTTCATACAGGCCCATCGCCTGCAGGGCTTCGACTGCGGCCTGACCATAGGGTGCAGTTTTAGGATTAGCGATTGACAGTTTATTAAAATTTCCGCTGTGCAGTAATTGCTCAAGTTGCTGCGCATTTTGTGCCTGCGGTGACCATAAGGCCAGCTGTCCGATGGCATACACCTGGCTGGTGTTATTAAAACTGTGTCCCTGCTCAACCAGTTTATCGGCGCGGGCGCTGTCGGCAGAAAAAAACAGATCATAGGGTGCACCTCGAATAATCTGCGCATACAGTTTGCCGGTCGAACCTCGAATAATGGTGATCTCATCGCTGCTTTCTGCATTGAAGGCTGCAGCAATTTTTGTCAGGGTTGGGTAAAAATTAGCGGCACTGGCTATGCGTAACTCTGCAGCCAGCAATGTTGTGTGAATTAGAAACAGACAGGCCAGTGTCAGCAGTCGCATGGTTATTCTCCGCGGTAGAGTGCCAGTTGATTGATATTGGAATTTATATCTGCCAGTGTCTGCTGGTAACGTTCACTCTTTGTGTGCTGATAACGTTGTGTGAATTCAGCTTCAGTCATGGCTTGCGGCAATGACTGTGTATCAGGCATATACAGCGTTGTTGAGTGCGGCATGCTCAATAGTTGCTGCACACGCATCGCACCCGTGCGATTTCTGGTCGCCTCTTCTGCCAGCCAAATACCCGCATGATTCGCCGCCAGATCGGCAAAACTGAAACCACTACCATCCACTGCATCCTCTATTTCCTTGTCCAGACCGATCAGCGCGGCCAGTTTTGAATCTGCCAGACTGGTAATCGCAGCGGAAATAATCAGGTGTATGCCCAGATCATGTCGCCCCTGCACATAAATTTTTTTCGCACGGACCGGGGATACGCGCGACTCACCCAGCAAGCCGTGTATATCATGGTTCAGCATATAGGCGGCCAGCGCCACAAACAGCGCGCGGTTTTCAATCACCGGATTTGCCTGCTGGCTTCTCTGGATGGCCAGTGCAAACATCGGCTGCAATACCGCCTCCAGTCTTAACCTGGCTGAAGTGTTCGCTAAGCGATTTTGCAGTTGTGTCGACTGTGCCATTAGAGCCTGTTTAAATTCGGCGGATACCACGCGCGAACTGAGCTGTGTTTTCAGCTGCTCGCTAACCTTGCGATTCACCACATATTGCAGCCTGAGTTGCTGCGGTTCTATCTCGATACGCTGCAACGACTGCCTGAGCAGTGCATATTCGGGCAGATGCTGCTGCAATTGCTGATGCAGATGACGGCTGATCGGCTGCAGCAAGAGATCAGGCAGGTCGATTCCCCCCAGCCGTAGATCACTCAGGCCGTACTGCTGACCATCCGCTGCATCCATCACATCAAAGCCGCCGCTCAGGTTCAGGTAACGGTCAAGCAGTGGCAGGCACAGCTGAAAATAGATGCTGTTATCGAACAGTGTCAACTCACTGGCGAGCTCGTGCAACAGGGGTACGGGCAGCTTTTGTGTCAGGTAGTTAAGGCTGAGGTTGAGATCCTGCTGGCTCAACGTGGTCTGCGCCAGCTCACCGGCGCGCAGCCGTTGCGGGTTGTTTTGCTGAATCAGCTGTTTAACCCGTGCCAGCTGTTGCGACTCCAGTGCCTGCGGCACTGTTACCAGCGGTTGCTCATCCAGGCTGGACACGGCCAGTATGCCCAGCAGCAATCCCAGCAGAAAGGCCACAATAAACAGCCACTTGATCAGTCGTTTCATGGTTAAGCAGAATCACCCCGGAAATTTTGCCGCAAACTATAACATGAACACCCGGGGTTTATCGCTTAAGCCCACTCACCCACAGGGTGAGACATTCAATCTGTGTAATTTGTATGCTCAAGCCTGTGTAACGTCTCTTTCTAGGTTAAAATGCCCGCCATGGATGTTTCTCATATACTCGATGATTTAAACGATCACCAGCGCGAAGCAGTCACCGCACCGCCCGGTCCGATGCTGGTGCTGGCCGGTGCCGGCAGCGGCAAAACCCGTGTGCTGGTGCATCGCATGGCCTGGCTGATTCAGGTAGAAGGGGTATCGCCCTTCGGCCTGATGGCCGTGACCTTTACCAACAAGGCCGCCAATGAAATGCGCGCGAGGGTGGAGAGGCTGCAGGGGGTATCCCCCAGTGGCATGTGGGTGGGCACCTTCCACGGTATTGCCCATCGCCTGTTGCGCGCTCACTGGAAGGAGGCCGATCTGCCGCAGCACTTCCAGATTCTGGACTCCGATGACCAGTTCCGCATGATCAAGCGGGTGCTCAAGGCACTGGAGCTGGACGAGGCCCGCTGGGTACCAAGGCAGATTCAGGGCTTTATCAATGGCCGTAAGGATGAAGGTCTGCGCCCGCAGCACGTGGATGCGGGCCGCGACCCGATTCGCCAGCAGCTGGTGAGCATCTACGCCGCCTACGAGGCCGCCTGCAAGCGTGCTGGCGTGATCGACTTTGCCGAACTGCTGTTACGCAGCCTGGAGCTGATTCGTGATAACGATGAACTGAGAAATCATTACCGCAACCGCTTTCAGCATATCCTGGTGGACGAATTCCAGGACACCAATACCATTCAGTATGCCTGGATTCGCCTGCTGGCTGCGGAGAAAAATGGCCGTGGCGCACAGCTGTTTGTGGTGGGGGACGATGATCAGGCGATTTACGGCTGGCGTGGTGCACGGGTGGAAAACATCCTCACCTTCAAGCACGATTTTCCCGACACCCTGGTGATTCGCCTGGAACAGAATTACCGCTCCACCGCCAATATCCTCAATGCCGCCAATGGGCTGATTGCGCACAATGAAGAACGCATGGGCAAGAACCTGTGGACCCAGGGGGAAGATGGCAGCCCGATTCAGCTGTACGCCGCCTTCAATGAACAGGAAGAAGCACGCTATGTGATTGACCGCGTGGTCGAATACGTCAGCGAGGGCCATGAGCGCGCCGATGTCGCCATCCTGTATCGTTCCAATGCCCAGTCGCGGGTGTTCGAGGAGCAGCTGATGGCCCAGGGCATTCCCTACCGGGTGTATGGCGGCCTGCGCTTCTTCGAGCGGGCCGAAATCAAGGATGCACTGGCTTACCTGCGACTGATCAATAACCGCAATGATGATCCGTCATTCGAGCGGGTGGTAAACCAGCCAACCCGCGGCATCGGCGGCAAAACCGTCGACACCATCCGCGATGCAGCACGGCTGGCAGACGTCTCCATGTGGCAGGCCTCGCTTGAGCTGATCAAAAGCGGCAGCCTCACTGCCCGCGCACGGGGTGCTTTACAGGGCTTTGTCGACCTGATCGGTGCGCTCGACGCCGATAGTCGCGAGCTGGACTTACATGAACAGACCGAACACGTGATTCACGCCTCGGGCCTGATTGAGCACTATGGCAGGGAAAAAGGCGAAAAAGCCGAGGCCCGCGTGGAAAACCTGGAAGAACTGGTTAGCGCTGCCAAAGGCTATACCTTTGAACAGGATGAGAATAACGAGCTGGACAATCTCACCGCCTTTCTTACCCATGCCGCACTGGAAGCCGGTGAAGGCCAGGCCGAAGCCTGGGAGGACTGCGTACAGCTGATGACCCTGCACAGCGCCAAGGGGCTGGAGTTTCCACTGGTGTTTATGGTGGGCATGGAAGAAGGGCTGTTCCCGCACCAGCGCAGTGCCGAGGAAGAAGGTCGACTGCAGGAAGAGCGTCGTCTGTGTTATGTCGGCATTACCCGCGCACGGGATCAGCTGGTACTGAGTTATGCCGAACAGCGCCGTTTATATGGCAAGGAAATCTACCCCATGCCATCCAGCTTTATTGGTGAGATTCCCGCCCAGTACATCGAGGAAATTCGCCCACGTGCACACTTCAGCCAGCGTCAGGGCTATAGCGACTATACTCAGCAGAGCGCATTTAAACAGTCAGCGATGGGCAATGACAGCGGTTTCAGTATTGGGCAACTGGTGATGCACCAGAAATTCGGCGAGGGGATAGTGCTTAATTATGAAGGGCAGGGACAAAGTGCACGGGTGGAGGTTAATTTTCATAACGCCGGCAGCAAATGGCTGGTGCTCAGCTACGCCAATTTGCAGGCTGTCTAAGCCTCTGAATTACATATGATCCGTTAATGCATTTATGAAACTGCACATGTCACTAACCAGGGATCGTGAACTGCTGCACCTGTTAATTTCTGCACTTGCGGTGAGCCTGGGTTTATTGTGGATGTTTGTCGGGCAACAAATCACCCAGGCATTAGCCCCGGCCGACAGTCACTATATTCTGTATTACTTTTTCAGTGGTATTGCCTTTGCCATTACCCTGATAGGCCTTTTTGTCTTTATACGCTCGATTCTGTTGTTTACCGAATTTATGGTTAGCAGCAACAACCTGCCTGAACTGATGTTTGAAACCCTGTTGCAGGAAGAAGACGATGGCCTGTTTCTCAAAGACCACAACGGCATCTACAAAATTATCAGTCCACTGGCAGTGCGCATACTCGGCTTGCACAATCGTCAGGTTATCGGCTTTAGCGATTTCGACCTGTTTAACCTGCGCGATGCAAACAGGCTGTCTCACGAAGACCAGCGCATTCTACAACACGCGGAAAGCATTCAATGGAACAGTACACTGCAAACCGAACGTGGTACGGAATATTATCAATGCAGGAAAATCCCCTGCCGCGATCACCATGGCAATATCATCGGCGTTATCGGCTTATGCCGTAATGTCACCGAACTCAGGGAAATCGAACAGCTCAACCAGCAACAGGAAGCACGTTACACCAGTCTATTTAATGAACTACCCTATCCGGTACTGTTTCTGGATTATGTAAACCTGATGCCAATACGCTTTAATCAGGCCATGCACAGTTTACTCGGCTATTCGCAAACCGAATTTTCTCGCATGCGCCTGAGCCTGCATCTTGACCCGGATTACCTGGGGCAATTCCAGAATCGCCTGAAGCAGATTATACAGGCGGGTGGTGGTGAATTTGAAAGCCGCCTGTTAAATCGCAATCATGAGCCGGTTGATATCGCCGGTTATGCACAGAAAATCACCCTGGATGGTCGCCTGTGTTTACACATGCTGTTGTATGACAATACCGAAACCAAGAAATCCACCAATATCCTGATCAACTCGGAGCTCAAATACCGCTCACTGTTCGAACATGCGAATGATCCCATTATTATTGTCTCACCCAATACACTGAACATTACCGACGCCAATCAGAATGCACTCAACTCACTGGGCTATAGCCGTGAGGCGTTACTCTCAATGACCATTCAGGACCTGGACAATAGTGGCGATCACAGCCTTACCCAGTCAAAGATCACCGAGCTTGAGATTTATAACCATGCGCTGTATGAACATGAGATAACAAGTCGCAATGGTGATCTGCTACAGGTCGAGATCAACGCGCATAAACTGAATTACGGCAATGAAGACGTGTACCAGTTTGTATTGCGAAACATCAGTGCACGTAAAAAAGCCGAAGAAGCCTTAAGGCGTTCCGAATATCGCTACCGCCAGATGTTTGAATCCAATATGGCGATCAAGCTGGTGGTTAATCCGGAAAAATTTATTATTGAAGATGCAAACCCGGCCGCCGCAAACTTCTATGGGTATAGCATAGAAGAACTACAGGGCATGGATCTTGGCAAGATCAATATACTGTCCCGGGACACTCTCAACACCCTGATTCAACAAACACGCGAACAGAATCTTGGGTTCTACAGTTGCCCACACCGTCTTGCCAATGGCGAAATCCGTTTTGTCGAAGTACGTGACGGTTTAATGGAAATCGACGAGCGTACGCTGTGTTATTCTATTATCAATGACGTCACCGCCAGCAAAGAGGCTGAGAATCAGGTGCTGGTTGCTTCGAAGATGTTTGACTATGCAACCGATGCAGTCATGCTGGTCAATAACAATAATCAGGTGGTTTCAGTTAATTATGCCTTCAGCCAGATCACCGGCTTCCCGCAAAATGAAATACTCAATGCTGCGCCGGAAATTATTCTCGCGGATCAGCATCAAACACTGTTAAATCAGCAGGTACTTGATGCCCTGGACAAAGACAACCAGTGGAAAGGTGAGATCTGGCATCGTCTCAAGGGTGGCCAGAGTCGACCACTGGATGTAAGCATTAACCGCATACAGAACAATGACCGTGATGCGGCCAGCTATGTGGTGATACTGACACCCAAAAACAGCAACCTGCTTAATTTCGACAATGAAATTCATTATGTAGAGCTCACCCATCTGCCAAACAAATCATTGTTTATGGATCGCCTGAGCAAAGCCATCGACCGCGCTATGCGCAATAAAACCCACCTTGGCCTGATACTGATCGATTTTGATAATTTCTCACAGATTAATAAACGCTATGGTTATGATGTGGGCGACACCCTGCTGAAAGCAATTGCCAAACGCCTGCAATACAACACCCGTGACAGTGACACACTGAGCCATTTTCTTTCCGATGATTTTGCCGTACTGGTGGAAGACCTGAATGATATTCAGCAGATCGGTATTGTGGTACAGAAACTGATGTCTACCCTGGCAGAAGACTATCAGACAACTAAACACAATATAGAGCTGAATGTATCCATGGGCATCAGTATTTTTCCGGAAGACGGTGAGGACACACAAAGCCTGCTGATGCAGGCCG
>JBFFND010000135.1:0-6637 GCA_041563375.1 Gammaproteobacteria bacterium
AAACAGCTGGTCATTCATCGGACGTGACAGGTGTTTTTTATACAGGTTTTCATAGGAGCCGGCTGCGAGTATACAGTAGGCAGCGAGTTGATCATCGTCAGTGGCAATAAAGCCACCTTCACCTGCGTTGAGCATTTTATGGCTCTGCGCACTGTAGCAGGCGATTTCACAGTGGTGCCCGACAAAACTGCTTTCATCTGTGCCCTGTGGATTCCAGCGTTTGCCCAGGCCGTGCGCACAGTCTTCAATCAGGCGAATGCTATGCGCATCACACAGTGCCTGGATTTTATCCAGCTCTGCCACATGGCCACGCATGTGTGAAAGAATAAAATATTTTACATCCGGGTTATCTTCGATCTGTTGTTCGAAATGTTGCAGGTCAATTACATATTGATCATTGCATTCAACATAGACCGGAATTGCATTGGCATGAACAATACTGCTGGGCACAGCAGTGAAGGTAAACGCATTGGTAAAGACTTTATCATCCGGCTGCACGCCCATGGCCTTGAGTGCAATAAACATGGCGCTGCCACAGGAATTAACCGCGATAACATATTTATGCCCGGTGTATTTACTTAAGGCCAGTTCAAGTTTGGATACTTCGCTGTGTTCAGCGTGGGGGGAGTCATCACCGTCGAAATTAATATCACTGTCGATGTGACCATAGCGATACAGCATGCCGTTTTTAAGGAGGTTTACAGCATTTTCGATGCCGCTTTCAGGGATAGGGTTGGGTACATCAAAACTTTTGGTGAACTTCATTCTGCAACCTGTTTTTTACGAAATTGCAGGGCATTATATCACGGCAAGATGTCGATTTGTTTTCATCTGTCGGTGGCATGGCTCACAAATAATATTGTGTCAGTTTAGTAAAAGCACTGACTGTCTGCCCGAATGTCTCGTCCATTGCATCCGTATCCGGGCAAGTCATTCTAAATTAGTCTGGTGCTGAGACATATTTGGGTTCATTATTGTTATCGGTAGTTGATAGCTTATCAGGGGCGGTGACTGCAAAGACTATTTCAATGCTTAACCACGGTCAGTTCTGTTCCGGTTCTGGATAATAAATAACATTAATATGTTAATGTAAGATGCTGTAAAATAAGAAGAATAATATTACTATCAAGTGATAAAGGTGTTGCTGAAAGTGTCACGCCAGATGTGTATTATTCTGTCATAAATTGTCACATTTCTGTAACACACCCGGATTACACTCTGCGCCATGAAACAGAAACTACTGCAGTCACAATACAATCAACGGGCCCTCAAGGATCGTCTGGCGAGATATTTTGTATCGCTTGGCGGTGTGAGTGTCATTATTGCCATTATGCTGATTTTCTTCTATCTGCTGAGCGTGGTTATACCCATGTTCGAGGCGGCTGATATTGAACAGCAGCATCAGTATGCTGCGCCCGGTGATGGAAAAACCCTGCTGCTTGGCATGGAGGAACAGGGCACCATGGCCGTTCGCTTCACAGACCAGGGTGAGGCGATTTTCTTTGACACCGCAACGGGCAATATCAGTCTGCAGCAAAAGCTGCCCATTAACTCACCCATCACCAGTGCTGCCTCCAGTCTGGATCGTATTGTGCTAGGTATGGCAGACGGAACTGCTTTGATCGTCAAATATGTGTTCGAGGTCAGTTACCCCGATAACCAGCGTACGCTAACTCCACAGCTGGTGTTTCCACTGGGTGAGCAGGCCTTACTGCTGGATGAGTCATTACAGCCAATCGATAAAATCACCTTCCAGATTACGTCGGATACTGTGGGCCTTGCCGGTGTAACCGCTGACAAGCGCCTGCTGTTTGCGCGCTATAGCAAAGAAACCTCCTTCATCAGTGAAGAAGTCACCATTGAACTGGACACCCGTGTTGAGCAACAGTTTTCTACAGCGATTTCCGATATCGCCCTGAAGCCGGATCTCGATCATTTATATGCCGCTTCTGCCGATGGTGTTCTGCTGGACTATCAGATAAATCGACAGGGCATAGAGCTGATGCCAAGGGAAATTCCTTTTGAGCAGTCCATAACCCAGTTAAAGTTACTACTGGGTGGTAACTCGCTGCTGGTCGGCCTGCAAAACGGCGAGGTACAGCAGTGGATGCAGGTTAGAACTGACTCGGGTCACGAGCTGACCTATATTCGTAATTTTTATGAAGAGCTGGTCTCTGTTGAGAATATCGAGACTGAGCAACGCCGCAAAGGCTTTGCAGTAGCGGATCGGCAGGGTGGAATTACGCTGTATTATTCAACTTCACAGCGTACATTAGCGCACATTAACACCGCATCGACACGGATTAGTGAACTGGCCTGGTCTGCACGAGCGGAGCACCTGCTGGCGGCTGATGAAAATGACCAGCTGTATTTCTACCATGTAGATAATGAATTTCCGGAAGTCTCCTGGGACGTGCTCTGGGGTAAGGTCTGGTATGAAGGCTATGATGAGCCGGACTACATCTGGCAGTCCTCTGCTTCCACTAACGAGTTTGAGCCTAAATACAGCCTGGTGCCGTTGTCTTTCGGTACCCTGAAAGCGGCATTTTATGCCATGTTGTTTGCGGTACCTGTCGCCATACTGGGTGCAATGTTTACTGCGCAATTTATGGCCCCTAAAATGCGCCAGACGGTTAAGCCCTCGATTGAAATCATGGAGGCGCTGCCCACGGTTATTCTGGGTTTTCTCGCAGGTCTGTGGCTGGCGCCTTATGTAGAGGCCCATCTGGCCGGCGTGTTTGCCCTGCTGTTGTTATTGCCCATCGCCTTTATACTGTTTGCGGCGCTGTGGATGCTGGTGCCGAATAAATCGGTGTTCGAAGGCTGGGAAGCCGCGCTGTTGATACCTGTGGTACTGCTGCTGATCTGGATTGCCACCAATATCAGTGTACCGCTGGAGCATCTGTTCTTCGACGGTGATATGCGTAAATACATGAGTAACGAGTGGGGCCTGACCTACGACCAGCGTAATTCACTGGTGGTTGGTCTGATAATGGGCTTTGCAGTTATTCCCACCATCTTCTCGATTGCTGAAGATGCCCTGTTCAGTGTGCCTCAGCACCTGATTCGGGGCTCTCTGGCACTGGGTGCCAGTCGCTGGCAAACCATGTTGCGGGTTGTGATTCCTGCCGCCAGTCCGGCACTTTTCTCGGCGGTGATGATGGGTTTTGGTCGTGCGGTGGGCGAAACCATGATTGTACTTATGGCCACTGGTAATACGCCGTTGATGGATATGAGTATTTTCCAGGGTATGCGCACACTGGCGGCCAATATTGCAGTGGAAGTGCCGGAGGCGGAAGTAGCCAGTACTCATTACCGTGTTCTGTTTTTAGCTGCACTGATTCTGTTTTTATTTACCTTCATCTTCAACACGCTCGCGGAAGTGATTCGTCATCGTCTGCGTAAAAGGTATAGTGGTTTATGATTCGCCAATGGTTTAAAAGTGGTACTCCCTGGATCTGGCTCAACGCAGGTGCGGTAAGTATTGCACTGGTTGCTGTGTTTGGCCTGTTATTGCTGATTATGGTACGTGGCATGAGTCACTTCTGGCCGGCAAACGTGCATGCCTTTCATTTTGCTAATGACGAGCAGTCGATGACGGTCATTGCAGAAGTGGTAGAAAAAGAAACCCTGCCGGCAAACACCGTTCCAAATATTCAGCAAACCGAAGGTGATGTTACCCGTTACCTGGTGAAGACCGGTAATCGCGATATTCTGGGCAGTGATTTTAAATGGATTTATGATACGGATTTACAGAGCCGTGACCAGCCCAGTGACGTGATGGTGCTGGAGCGCATTGAGTGGGGTAATTTCTATGGTTATCTCACTGCGGTCTATGAAAACGGTGAGCCAGTGGAGAGTTCAAAGACGCTATGGACTGAGTTTGAGCAACGTTTGCAGCGGGTGACTGATATTCGTGAGCAATTGCTGCATCTTGAAAAAAGTGAAATTGGTTCGGTTAATTACCAGATTGAACAATTACGACTGAAACAGAAACGCCTAGAACTGGATAATGAACTGACCGACAGCGCATTGCAGGAAATTGAACGGGAACGTCAGGCGCTCGATAGTGAATACCAGGGTTTATTAAAGCAAACCGCAGAGTTGTACAAGCAGATTAATCGCGACAGTATTCGTGCCAGAATCATGGATGGCAGTGAAGTCACCATTCCCATGGAAAAAATCATCAAGGCATGGCAGCCCAATAAAATGACGGTTCTGGGCAAGCTGGGTTTCTACTTTGGTGCGCTGAGTGACTTTATCACTGAAGATCCCCGCGAAGCTAATACAGAAGGTGGTATTTTCCCGGCTATTTTCGGCACGGTGATGATGGTATTGCTTATGTCGGTTATGGTAACCCCGCTTGGTGTGGTTGCTGCGGTGTATCTGCGTGAGTATGCACGCCAGGGTTTACTGGTGCGCACCATCCGTATTGCGGTAAATAATCTGGCCGGTGTCCCTTCGATTGTTTACGGTGTATTTGGTCTTGGTTTCTTCGTCTATTTCCTGGGTGGTAACCTTGACCAGCTGTTCTACAAGGAGGCGCTGCCATCTCCAACCTTCGGCACCCCTGGCTTGCTCTGGTCATCATTGACTCTTGCGCTATTGACGCTTCCAGTGGTAATCGTGTCAACTGAAGAGGGCTTGTCGCGTATTCCCCGTGCACTGCGTGAAGGTAGCCTTGCGCTTGGCGCAACCCAGATTGAAACCCTGTGGCGGGTGGTTCTGCCCATGGCCAGCCCGGCGATTATGACAGGGCTGATACTGGCGATTGCCCGTGCCGCGGGTGAGGTTGCGCCACTGATGCTGGTGGGTGTGGTTAAGCTGGCACCGAGCCTGCCTCTGGATGGCAATATGCCGTTTTTGCACCTGGAACGTAAATTTATGCACCTGGGTTTTCATATTTACGATGTGGGCTTCCAGAGCCCGAATGTTGAAGCCGCAAGGCCACTGGTGTATGCCACTGCCTTCCTGCTGGTTGTGGTGATTGTTGCACTGAATCTGAGTGCGATTAATTTACGCAACCGCCTGCGGGAAAAATACCGCGCACTGGATAACTGATAGAGTACTGGATAATCAATGCAGGGCTTTAGCTGTGCATGATCTACAGAAACATTTTATATACAACGCGAACACCTGAAACCCATTATCAGGCAAGCGGAGAACTGAAATATGGTAACAGCAGCAACTCAAAAAACGACTGATAATGCGAAAAGCAAAAAGCCTAAAAACGATGAGATCTGTCTGAGTGTAAAGGATCTTAATCTGTATTATGGTGATGCCCAGGCGCTTAAGGGTGTCAGTTTTGATATGAAAAAAAATCATGTCACTGCATTTATCGGCCCCAGTGGTTGCGGTAAATCGACGTTGTTACGTTGTTTTAACCGGATGAATGACCTGATCGATAATGTGCGGGTTGAGGGTGAGATTATTCTGGATGGACAGAATATCCTGCACCCCGAGGTAGATGTCACCGCACTTCGCCAGAAAGTGGGTATGGTATTCCAGAAGCCGAACCCGTTTCCTATGAGCATTTTTGAAAATGTTGCCTACGGTTTACGCCTGCAGGGAATAAACAATCGTCGGGTTCTTGAAGAAAAAGTTGAATGGGCGCTCAAGGGCGCTGCACTCTGGGATGAAGTGAAGGATCGGCTCGATCAAAGTGCGCTGGGTATATCTGGCGGCCAGCAACAACGAATCGTGATCGCGCGGGCGATTGCCATAGAGCCTGAAATCCTCCTGCTGGATGAACCTGCGTCTGCACTGGACCCGATTTCAACCCTTAAGATAGAAGAGCTGATCTACGAATTAAAATCAAAATATACCATTCTCATAGTTACGCATAATATGCAGCAGGCAGCACGTGTTTCGGATGAAACCGCATTCATGTATATGGGTGACATGGTTGAGTTCGGCGATACCAATAGCATTTTCACCAACCCCAAAATGAAACAGACCGAAGATTATATTACAGGTCGCTACGGCTAGACAATTCACTGTTGAAACCACAGGTTTAACAGTATTTGACTAACAGAATTCGAGGCAAAGTTATGGAAACAGGAACAACAAGTCAGCATATATCGCATAAATTCGATGAAGAGATGGAAAGCCTTAGAAACAAGGTGATGAAGATGGGTGGTCTGGTTGAAAAACAGATCTCAGGTGCTATCGACGCATTGCAAAATATGGATTCGTCTTCTGCAGACAAAATTGTCCTGCGAGACCACAAGGTAAATGCGCTGGAAGTGTCAATTGATGAAAAATGCACTCGTATTCTTGCCAAACGCCAGCCCGCAGCATCGGACTTGCGCATGGTCATCGCTGTGATCAAAACTATTACCGATCTGGAAAGAATTGGTGATGAGGCAGAAAAAATTGCCAAAATGGCATTGCATATTTCTGAGCAGGAAGGGCATTTCCGTTCACGCTACGCGGGTATCCGTCACCTGGGCGAGCATGTAAAGCGCATGGTGCACAATGTACTGGATGCCTATGCCCGACTTGATGTCGATGCCGCGCTTCAGGTGGTGCGTGACGATGAGCAGGCCGATGCGGAATACCAGGACCTGATGCGTATGTTGATGACCTATATGATGGAAGACCCGCGCACGATTTCTGAAGTATTTGATGTGGTATG
>JBFFND010000136.1:0-6619 GCA_041563375.1 Gammaproteobacteria bacterium
CGGGCTGCCATCGTAACGGGCGAGGCCATGTTCGTCTTTGGGGAAATGTGCAGGTACCCAGTCAAGAATCACTGCGATGTCATGCTGGTGGCAGTAATCAACGAAATAGCGAAAGTCACTGGCTTCACCGAAACGCCGGGTGGGGGCAAAGTAGCCAGTGGTCTGGTAGCCCCAGGAAGCATCCAGTGGGTGCTCGGTTATGGGCAGCAGTTCGATATGACTGAAACCCAGCGGTTTGACGTAGTCCACCAGCCGATGCGCCAGTTCACGGTAATTAAGAAAGTCGCCCTGGTCATCCCGTTGCCAGGAACCCAGATGGCATTCATAGATCGAGATCGGTTGATGCAGCCAGTCAAACGCCTCTCGCTGTTGTAGCCAGTTCTGATCCTGCCACTGATAGACGGCGTTATTGCGCACCACCGAGGCGGTGTGCGGGCGCATTTCCAGCTGCTGTGCATAGGGGTCGGATTTGAACAGGATGTGCCCGCTGTGGCGATTGCGGATGGCGAATTTATACAGCGTACCTGCGGCTAGCCCCGGAATAAATAATTCCCATACACCGCTGCTGCCGTGGCAGCGCATCGGGTGACGGCGATTGTCCCAGTGATTAAAGTCACCACATACACTGACCGCCGAGGCATTGGGCGCCCAGGTCGCAAAACGGACGCCGTCGATACCATCAATCTGTGCGGGGTGTGCCCCCAGCTGGCGATAAATATGCAGATGCTTGCCTTCACCGAACAGGTGCAGGTCCAGTTCGCCGATCTGTGGAGCAAAACTGTATGGATCATAGTATTCGCTGGGCTGGTCGGTGTTATCGTGGCGGCGGAAACAGTAGTGACCGGGAAGCTTTTGCTGAGCGAGGACAAAAACAAAAAAGTCGCTTGATTCAAGGCGTTGGCCAGTCAGTTGCGGCTCAATGATTTCCAGTTGCTTGCTGTCCGGCGCGTAAGCCAGCAGAAACTCGTGGGCATGGGGCGTCTGATTGCCGAGCAGGCTGAACGGGTCGTGGTGGCGCGCCTCGGCAATTTGTTGCAGAGTACCGGGGTCGATGGCGTTTTTGATGCGGCTGGAAATCATATGGGCTACTGTGTAATGGCCTGTTGTACTCAAGGGCCGGGTTGACGATCAATCTTAATTACAAACAGCCCATAGTAACAGAGATTTTAACTGACTTCGCTGGGCTGTAACTGCCGTACCGAATATAAAGATATTAGCAAGTTCTGTGCACAAATGGTTTGCTTATCTCAACCAGTACAGGTTGCCAGATACATAGCTGTGGCTTGAGCTGAATAATATATAGAGCAGCGCAACGCTGGCTTCCTGCTGGTTTAGGCGTAGACTATTTGCTATATGAAGCAAACAGTGCACTCAAATAAGGCAGTTGAGTTGCCGTTGAACACAGCTTGCACAAGTTGAGCGCAGGCGATGCTAAAACAGGTGGTGTCGATGCGGTGTTCCGCTTGATGTTACTGTCGCCTGCATACCCGGGTCGCGATGGCCTGTATGTTGCATTCATAATTTGGTAACAGTGAGTGTCAGTTAGATCAGTTACCATAAAGTTTGCCGGTATAGGGCGTTTTTTCAGGATTGAAACGAGAGCAAATGTAAATGAAACCAAAAAAGTCACCACGTTATATCAGTAATCTCACGCGCAACACCCTGGCATTGATTATGGCCGGTGGGCGGGGTGAGCGCCTCAAGCATCTGACCATGTGGCGTGCCAAACCGGCGGTGCCCTTCGGTGGTAAGTTCCGTATTATCGATTTTCCCCTGTCCAACTGCATTAATTCCGGTATCCGTCGTATCGGTGTATTAACTCAATACAAGGCCCATTCGCTGATCCGGCATATTCAGAAAGGCTGGGGTCATCTACGCGGCGAGTTTGGCGAGTTTGTCGAACTGCTGCCCGCACAACAGCGCATAGAAGCCTCCTGGTATGCGGGAACCGCCGACTCGATTTATCAGAATCTCGATATTATTCGCAGCCATTCACCGGACCATGTGCTGATCCTGGCCGGCGACCATATCTATAAAATGGACTACGGTGACATGCTCGCCAAGCACGTTGAAAGCAAGGCAGATGTCACCGTTGGCTGTATTGGAGTGGAACTGGAAAAGGCATCGGCTTTCGGTGTAATGTCGGTGAACAGGGATTTGCGTATTAAAGAATTTGCAGAAAAACCGCAAAACCCCAAAGCCATGCCAGGGAGACCGGATGAGGCACTGTGCTCGATGGGTATTTATATCTTCAATACCGACCTGCTATTCGAACTGCTGATTCGTGATGCGGACACGGCCGATTCCAGCCATGACTTTGGCAAAAACATTCTGCCCTACGCCATTGAAAAATACCGTGTGTTTGCCTATCCGTTTAAGGATGCCGACAGCGGCATTCAGTCCTACTGGCGTGACGTGGGGACTATAGACTCATTCTGGGAAGCTAATCTTGAACTGATCGGTGTCACCCCGGAGCTGAATCTGTATGATGAAAACTGGCCCATCTGGACCAGCCAGGAACAGTTACCACCGGCAAAATTTATTTTCGATGACGATGACCGTCGTGGTATGGCGGTCGACTCGATGGTGTCTGGTGGCTGCATCATTTCCGGCGCCCATGTATGCCACTCACTGCTGTTTTCAAATGTTACCGTTGCTGATTACAGCGTCATCGATTCGTCGGTGGTGCTGCCGGATGTGCGCATCGGTAAGAATTGCGTGATAAAGCACGCAGTAATTGACAAGGGATGCGATATAAAAGATGGCATGGTGATTGGTGAAAATGCAGAGGAAGACGCTGAACGTTATTATGTTTCACCCAACGGCGTAGTACTGGTTACGCCGGATATGCTAGGACAGACCCTGCACTATGTCAGATAAACCCGCGCAAAAACTCAATGTGGTGCTCTACTGGCACATGCACCAGCCTGAATATCGTGATCTGCGTAATGGCGAATACCATTTGCCCTGGACCTATCTGCATACCATAAAAGATTATGTAGATATGGTGAGTCATCTGGAAAACTATCCGCAGGCAAAAGCTGTGGTGAATTTTGCGCCGGTATTACTGGAGCAGATAGATGACTATGCACAACAGTTGAACGAGTACCTGAATCACGGCAAGGCCTTGCGTGATCCATTACTGGCCTCGCTGGCTGATCCAGTGATGAAACTGGGTGAAGAACGTCGAGCGCTGATTGTAAAGTCGTGTCTGCGCGCCAACGAACAGCGTTTAATCAAACGCTATAGCGTATTTAAAATGCTTGCTAACATGGGTAAAAAAGCGCTGCATAACAAGGCCGTGCTAAATTATTATTCAGAGCAATATTTTGCCGATTTGCTGGTCTGGTACCATCTGGCCTGGACCGCGGAAACCGTGATTGAAAATGACCCACGTATTGATGCGCTGATAAGAAAAGCAGAGCATTTTACCATGCATGATCGGCATACACTGATCGAGGTGTACAGTGAGATTATCAGCGGTGTTATCGGACGTTACAAAAAACTCGCCGAACAGGGACGTATCGAGCTGTCGATGACACCCTACGCGCACCCGATTGTGCCTTTATTAATAGATATTGAATCTGCACAGCAGGCGATGCCGGATGCCGCATTGCCCCAGGCGCGGCATTACCCTGGTGGGCTGGAACGCAGCAGCTGGCATTTGCAAAAAGGCATACAGACTTTCAAGCATTATTTTGGCTTCGAACCGGCAGGTTGCTGGCCGTCTGAAGGCAGCATCAGCAGGGAAACGGTTGAACTTTGTAACCAGCTTAATATTAAATGGATCGCCAGTGGTGAAACTGTATTGCGTCATTCCTTGCAGAAATCTGCCATTGAAGCAAGTGATTGCATTCATACTGCTTACCAGTTGCAGGGTACAAATACCCGCTGCTTTTTCCGAGATGATGGCCTGTCTGATCTGATTGGCTTTAAATACTCCGACTGGCATGCGGATGATGCAGTGGCCAATCTGATCGGACACCTGGAAAGCATTGCGGAAAAATGTGCCACTCAGGACAATGCCATTGTGTCGATTATTCTTGACGGTGAAAACGCCTGGGAATACTACCCGCAAAATGGCTATCACTTTCTAAGCGCTCTATATGACAAGCTGAGTCAGCATCCGAATTTAAATCTCACCACCTACAGTGATTATCTGCAACAGCCTGTCGAATCGACAGTGCTCAGTGATATCGTTGCCGGTAGCTGGGTGTATGGCAGCTTCTCAACCTGGATCGGTGAGGAAGATAAGAACCGTGCCTGGGATATGCTCATCGAAGCCAAGCAGGCCTATGACCGCGTTCTGTCAGGCTCGAGCCTGACCGATGATGAGCGCAGGGCGGCGGAAATGCAGCTCGCTACCTGTGAAAGCTCCGACTGGTTCTGGTGGTTCGGTGAATACAATGCGGCGGAATCAGTGGCTGCGTTTGATGAACAGTATCGTTTGCATCTAAGCAACCTGTATCAGATTTTAAAACTCAAGCCACCGGAATACCTGGCCCATGCATTTTCATTTGGCAGTAGCGATGCACAACAGTCAGGCACCATGTTGCCGGGGCAGCACCAGCCGTGAATCCACAACTCACACCCAGGGGAGTGAGCAGGTCTCGCCGTGCCGGCGTGTTATTGCACCCGACGTCACTACCGGGACGTGGAGATAACGGTGATATAGGGCATGACGCCTATCGTTTTATCGAGTTTTTGCACCAGCACGGCTATCGGGTGTGGCAGATGTTGCCCCTGGGGCCCACCCATGAAGATAAATCGCCTTACCAGTGTCTGTCATCCCATGCAGGTAACCCCTTATTAATCAGCCTCGACTGGCTGGTTGATAAAGGCTGGCTTGATCTGTCAAACATCGCGCTGGATGAAAGCACTGAGGGGTATCGACTGGCGTGTCTGCAACAGGCCGGGCAACAGTTTTACAAGACAGCCAGCATGTCCTGGCATCAACGGTTCGATGAATTCAAGCAAAAACACTGGCACTGGCTGGATGACTACAGCCTGTTTATTGCATTAAAGGCGCGAAACCAGGGACAGGCCTGGACCAGCTGGCCGCTACAGGAACGGCACCGTGATCCGCAGGTATTACAGGCTGTGCGCGAAGAGCTGGCAGCGGTGATTGCGCAGACCCTGTTTGAACAGTTTGTATTTTTTACCCAGTGGCATGAAATTCGTAAATATGCAAAGCAGCATAATGTAGAGCTATTTGGTGACATGCCAATTTTCGTCGCCGCAGACAGTGCAGATGTATGGGCGCAGAAAGAAAATTTTTTAATGGATGAGAACGGTGAGGTTGAGTATGTGGCCGGTGTGCCACCGGATGCCTTTTCAGATACCGGACAGCGCTGGGGCAATCCGCTGTATGACTGGGACTATATGCAGTCGAGCAATTTTGAATGGTGGAAACAGCGTTTTAATACCCAGCTGGAATTATTCGATATGATACGCATTGATCATTTTCGCGGACTTCAGGCCTGCTGGTATATTCCAGCCGACGATGAGACCGCGATCAATGGTGAATGGGTTGAAGTGCCGGGCCGGCAGCTGATAACCGAGCTGTTTACCACCTTCAATGATATGCCACTGGTAGCAGAAGATCTTGGTGTGATTACCGACGAGGTGATTGCGCTTAAAAACCACTTTGATTTGCCGGGTATGAAAGTCTTGCAGTTTGCCTTTGATGGTAACTGCCTAAATCCACACCTTCCCCATGCACATTTACCCAATGATGTGATCTACACCGGTACCCATGATAATGACACGACCCTGGGCTGGGCACAGAATAATGACAACTACAATGCCGCGTTTTTCAGTGACTACACAGCAACTGGAAAACTCAATGATGAAGACATGTTGTTATACATGATTCGTCTGGCAATGGCCTCAGTGTCTTTTCTGTGTGTGGTTCCATTGCAGGATATACTGAAACTCGACAGCCGCGCACGAATGAATATGCCGGGTACATTAGGTGGTAACTGGGGTTGGCGCTTTGAGTGGTCACAGTTTGATACGGATTTTAATAAAAAGATCCAGAAATTAATGACGATATACCAGAGGTTGTAAGATGAGTAATAATAAAACCCTGTGTGGTACTGAAATGACGGAACTCGAACCCTTACCCACCGACAGTGAGTCACTGGCTGGAGACTTCGAGCGCTACCTGACGCGCCACCTTGGACGTTATGTCGGTTGCGACAAAAATTATCTGTACGAGGCGTTATCACTGACCATTCGCGATCACATCATGACCGACTGGCGTAATACCTGGCAGACCTATGAACAGAAAGGTATGCGTAAAGCACACTATATGTCGCTGGAGTTTTTAATCGGTCGCTCGTTGGGTAACCATCTACTGAACCTGGATATCAAGCACGAAGCTAAAGAGGCAATGAATCTTTACGCGCTGGAGCTGGAAGAGATAATCAGTGAAGAGCATGATGCAGGACTCGGTAATGGTGGTCTGGGTCGACTCGCTGCCTGTTTTATGGACAGTTGTGCAACACTCAGATTGCCGGTCATTGGTTACGGCATTCGTTACGAATACGGCATGTTTCGCCAGTAAATTATTAAAGGCCATCAGATAGAGGAACCGGATCACTTGCTAAGAGATTGC
>JBFFND010000137.1:0-6604 GCA_041563375.1 Gammaproteobacteria bacterium
GAGGTGATTGCGGCGGCGAATGAACATGGCATGGCAATGGTGTTCACCAGCATGCGTCATTTCCGCCACTAAGGCCGACAGAAAGCTCACGACGTTTTAAAACAGGAAGCCCAGATGAATATTTTAATTATTGGCGGCGGTGGTCGCGAACATGCACTGGCCTGGAAAGCCGCCCAGTCAGAACTGGCCGACAAGGTGTATGTTGCGCCGGGCAATGCCGGCACCGCACTGGAAGACAATCTGCACAATGTCGATATCAACGCCGAGGACATCGAAAGCCTGCGCGCCTTTGCCCTGCAGAACGAGATTGGCCTCACCATCGTGGGCCCGGAAGCACCACTGGTCAAAGGCATCGTAGACGATTTTCAGGCTGCCGGTTTAAAAATCTTCGGCCCCAGCCGCGCCGCAGCACAACTGGAAGGCTCCAAAGCCTTTGCCAAGGATTTTCTGGCACGGCACAAGATTCCGACCGCCGCCTACGGCAACTTCACCGATGAAGCGGAAGCGATCGCCTATATCAAACAGCAGGGGGCACCGATTGTGGTCAAGGCCGATGGCCTGGCCGCAGGCAAGGGCGTGATTCTGGCGCAAACTGAGGACGAGGCCATCGCAGCTGTACAGGACATGCTGTCCGGTAACCGCTTCGGTGATGCCGGTGCGCGGGTAGTGGTTGAAGAATTCCTGCAGGGTGAGGAAGCCAGCTTTATCTGCATGGTCGATGGCAAACACATTCTGCCCATGGCCACCTCGCAGGATCACAAGGCCCGGGACAATGGCGACAAGGGTCCCAACACCGGTGGCATGGGCGCCTACTCACCGGCGCCGGTGGTTACCGACGAAATTCACCAGCGAGTGATCGACGAAGTAATTCGCCCCACCGTGGACGGCATGGCCAGGGAAAACTGCGCCTTTAGCGGCTTTTTATACGCAGGGCTGATGATCGACAGCAGTGGCCAGGCAAAAGTACTGGAATACAATGTGCGCTTTGGCGATCCGGAAACCCAGCCAATTATGATGCGGCTTAAATCCGATCTGGTTGAGCTGTGCCTGGCGGCCACGCAACAGACACTGGACCAGCAAAGTATCCAGTGGGACCCACGTTTTGCACTGGGCGTGGTACTCGCCGCCGGCGGCTACCCCGACAGCTATCACAAGGGCGATGAAATCAGCGGACTGATTGAAAGCGAGAATGAAGACAGTAAGGTTTTCCACGCCGGCACCGCGATCCAGGATGGTAAGGTGGTTACCATGGGCGGCCGTGTGCTTTGCGCCTGTGGCATGGGTTATACACTGGAGGAAGCACAACAAACCGCCTACTCGCTGGTCAGCAAGATCAGCTGGGACAATATGTATTATCGCAAGGACATCGGCTTTAAAGCGCTTTAATGACTTACCCCCGGCACAGGGACTGTGCTGCGCGTTTTAGCAAGCCTGACCGTAGTCAACAGGTATGGTGGCATTGCGACGCACCGCTGTTCAGTAAATCAGCCCACCCACTAATTCAGCTCATTCAACACTGCATTCCACCGCGCACTTGTCTTTTGTCAATCTCTGGGCAACACTGTCATGTAATAATAAAAACTGATTGCTAACGACGTACTCATTCAGCGAGCGTCGTCCATGGAAAAAAATTATAATGAACAGTAAACGCTACAGCGTCATCATTATCAATAACCCGGCACTGGATGCAGAACAGACGAGCAGCCTGGTCACTAACCTGAGCAAACTGTTCAAGGTACCGGAAGAAAAAGCCCGCGGCATTTTGCAGAAAGACCAGTTTGTAATCAAACAGCAGATCGACAGGCAAACCGCAGAAAAATATCACCGTGCAATCACCGCAGCCGGTGCCGACTGCCGCATTGAAGAAGAACCCGACGAAGAAGACACTGCACTTCCGCAAATTGAGGAAATAAAAACCCAGTCCGCCGGTATCCCGCTGGGCGACCCGACCCGCCCCGGAACGGACTTCCTCGGCCAGCAGCAGAGCAAACTGGATCTGTCGGTGCAACCAGTAGAAAGCAGCCGCGATAAAAACGGCAACAGTAAAGTACTGGATGAAATCAGGGCAGAAAATTTCTGTCCTGACTGTGGCACCATTCGCGCCAGCAGTGATTCAGCCTGTGTACACTGTGGTTACGACCCACTGGCACAACAGGCATCCGGCAACCGCGGGAAAGTTCTCAAGGCCGTGGCACTGCTTATTATTCTACTGGCTGCAGGTTTTCTGGCGCTGCCCTATTACCAGCAGTTTGAACAACGCCGCCAGATAAGTAATGATCTTGAACTGGCATTTGAAACGCGCAACCAGATCACCGCATTTATCAACAGCACCAACTTCTGGCCCAACCAGAATATCGATGCGGGCCTGGATAAAACGATCAGCAATCATTCGATCAAGTCGATCGAGATAGGCGATAATGCAGTAATGACCGTAACGCTACGCGCCGCTGCAGTTGATGGTACAGAACATACACTGGTCTTTACCCCCAACACACTTAAGGGACAGGTGGTGTGGAATTGCCTTAAAGGCAGCTTGCCGCTGGAATTAAGGCCGGACATCTGCCGTCCACAACAACCCTGAACCGCTTTAACCAGCACAGGCTTGTCCGTATTTCTACCGGTATTTACAGGCACATGCATCATTCAACACGGCATCAGTCAGTGTTGAAATATTTCAGAGGTGTTATTTGAATCAGGCTTTTTTTGCACTGTTAAAATCAATGGGCGACAGCTTGCGCGACCTGTTGCCGATTATTCTGGTGATCAGCTTTTTTCAGCTGTTTGTACTGCAGCAACCAATCCCTAATTTTATCGATATTCTGCTCGGTACTTTTTTTGTGGTGCTGGGCCTGACCTTTTTTATCTACGGCCTGAATATGAGCCTGTTTCCCATCGGTGACAGCATGGCGCATGCATTTGCGCGCAAGGGCAGTGTCAGCTGGTTATTGCTGTTTGCCTTTGCACTGGGTTTCGGCACCACCGTGGCCGAACCGGCACTGATTGCGGTGAGCAAGGAAGCCGCTGCTGTGGCCGCCAGTGCAGGCATGATTGAGCCGAGCGCCACTGCCCGTCACAGCTATGCAACCCAGCTGCGCTACACCGTGGCGGTCTCTGTGGGGCTGGCGATTGTGATTGGCGTGCTGCGTATTCTACGCGGCTGGTCGATACACTATATGATTATGGGCGGTTATCTACTGGTGGTGGTCATGACCGGTTTCGCACCTGAGGAAATTATCGGCATCGCCTATGATTCGGGCGGCGTTACCACGTCCACCATTACCGTACCACTGGTGACCGCCCTGGGTGTTGGCCTGGCCTCATCCATTGAAGGCCGCAGTCCACTGGTTGACGGCTTTGGCCTGATTGCCTTTGCCTCGTTAACACCGATTATTTTTGTTATGGGCTTCGGGATGCTGGTGTAATGGAGCTGCTATCTGATATCGCGCATAGCCTGTATCTCACCGTGTATGACGTGCTGCCGATTGTGCTGATTATTTTCTTTTTTCAGCTGCTGGTTATTCGACGCCGGATGGCCAACTTACAACGCGTACTGGTGGGTTTTGTGTATGTACTGATCGGCCTGTCGCTGTTTTTACTCGGACTGGAAAAAGCACTGTTTCCACTGGGCCGCATTATGGCAGAACAGTTAACCAGCCCGGACTTTATTCTCAATGGCAGTGAACAGGTGCTACGCAGCCTGAACTGGCAGGATTATTACTGGGTGTATATATTCGCCTTTGCCATCGGCTTCAGTACCACCGTGGCCGAGCCGGCACTGATTGCGGTAGCAATCAAGGCCAACCAGGTGTCTGCCGGCACCATCAGTGTACAGGGCTTACGCACCGCAGTCGCACTGGGTGTGGCGCTGGGTATTTCGCTGGGCAGTTACCGTATTATTAGCGGCATTCCGCTGCATTATTTTATTATCAGCGGTTACCTTATTGTGGTGATACAGACGTTTTTTGCGCCACGCATGATTGTACCCCTGGCCTATGATTCCGGTGGGGTTACCACCTCGACCGTCACCGTGCCGCTGGTGACAGCACTGGGTCTGGGGCTGGCGGAATCGGTACCCGGGCGTAATGCATTAATTGATGGCTTTGGCCTGATCGCCTTTGCCAGTTTATTTCCCATGATCACCGTTATGGCCTATGCACAGTTGGCAGCATTTCGTGCAAAGCATTAACCTGAACTCAAGCAGAGAGGCACAGCATGCACTTTAAATTAATTATTGCGTTCGTCGAGGACTCAATCACCGATAGCGTGATGCAGTCAGCACGGGATGCCGGTGCCACCGGTGCCACCATTATCAGTCACGCGCGGGGTGAAGGCATCAATAAAAGCAAAACCTTCTTTGGCCTGTCACTGGAAACGCAACGTGATGTACTGCTGTTTCTGGTTGAAGAACACCTGAGTCGTCACATTCTGGAGACTATCAGTGAAATCGGTCAGTTTGATACCGGTCCCGGCACCGGTATCGCAATTCAGATTGATGTAGAAGACGCGGTGGGTGTCGCGCATCAGGTAGAACAACTGGTATCGACTGTGGAGGATGAACTGTGAGCAATAAAAAAACCATTCGGGTGCGTGATGTCATGAAAACCCAGGTGGACATCGTCGATGGCAAGATGACGGTGATGGAAGCACTGAGCAAAATGCGCTTTGTAGAAACCAAGGCGCTGATTGTGGAGAAGCGCAATGAGAATGACGAATACGGCATAGTGGTGCTGTCGGATATTGCCAAGCATGTGCTGGCCAAAGACCGCTCGCCCCACCGGGTAAATATTTACGAGATTATGAGCAAGCCGGTGATTTCGGTCAGTGCCGATATGGACATCCGCTACTGTGCACGCCTGTTTGAACAGTTCGGCCTGGCGCGGGTGCCGGTGATTGAAAATGAGCGCATTATCGGCATCGTGAGTTTTACCGATATGGTACTCAAGGGACTGGTGGAGTTTGATTAGCGATGGTTGTCAGCTAAAAAGCAAAAGTGTCCGCTAATGAACGCAAATAAACGCGAATGTATAACATGACTGATTGGCGTGACACAGCAACCTCAACGGCATCATCCTGCGTGGACTTATGTAGCATAAATGAACGGGATCTTTTCCTGCTGAAAAGGCTTTTAATAAACCCTGGCCTGCATGACAAACGGTGGATCTGCCTCGCTTGATCCCACCCTGCATAACATTTGCGTTTATTTGCGTGCATTAGCGGACGGGTGTGTTTTTTATGTACAGGCATAAAAAAAGCCGGCAAATCTGCCGGCCCCGTACATGACGGCTTCCACGCTATGCTTAAAATGTTTGACCCGACAAATCGTTTCCTTGAGGAAAATGATGCCTTTGCCACAAGAGCATCATACGAGCGGGAAAAAGAAAGAAGGTTTATTAACTCAAATTTTACAGGGTAGATCAATACCTTCTATCCGCCCGTAGCAATAAAAACACTAATATCAGGGGAAATTGCGTATTCCAGCTAATTGCTCTATATAAGAATTTCACCATATTTAGTATGAAACTGACGCGAAAACAGGTGGTTTGAGGTAGAATTGACCGCCCACGCAACTACTTGCAACCCATATTCCAGAGCCGGACAAATGACTGAATACGCGCTAATTTTAATCAGCACCATCTGGGTCAATAATTTCGTTTTGGTGAAATTCCTTGGTCTGTGCCCGTTTATGGGGGTGTCGCGCAAACTGGAAACCGCCATGGGCATGGCGCTGGCCACCACTTTTGTCCTCACCCTGTCCGCTATTTGCAGCTACCTGGTCAACGAGTTTATCCTGATTCCACTGGATATCGCCTACCTGCGCACCATTATGTTTATTCTGGTGATTGCGGTGGTGGTGCAGTTCACCGAAATGGTGGTGCACAAAACCAGCCCGCTGCTGTACAACGTACTGGGCATTTTTCTGCCACTGATTACCACCAACTGCGCGGTGCTCGGGGTGGCCCTGCTCAACACCCAGGAGCAGCATAATTTTCTGCAGTCGGCATTTTACGGCTTTGGTGCGGCACTGGGTTTTTCCATGGTACTGATTCTGTTCTCAGGCATACGCGAGCGCATCGCTGTGGCCGATGTGCCCGAAGTATTTCAGGGCACCTCGATTGCGATGATTACCGCCGGCATTATGTCACTCGCCTTTATGGGTTTTATCGGACTGGTGCATTAACGCCTTATGTCAATTGCTATAGCCGTACTCACCGTTGCCCTGATCGCTGCCCTGTTTGGTCTGCTGCTGGGTTTCGCCTCGGTTAAATTCCATGTGGAAGGTGACCCGGTGGTGGACAAGATCGACGCACTGCTGCCACAGACGCAATGCGGCCAGTGCAGCTACCCCGGTTGTCGCCCCTATGCCGAAGCGATTGCCGCCGGTGAAGCCAGTATTAACCGCTGCCCACCCGGCGGCGAGGCCACCATGCTGGCGCTGTCTGAATTACTCGGGGTAGAGCCGGTGCCGCTGGATGAAGAGCATGCAGACATACCGGAAAAAACCGTGGTGGTTATCGACGAGAATACCTGTATCGGCTGCACGCTGTGCATTCAGGCCTGCCCGGTGGACGCGATTCTGGGCGCGGCCAAACAGATGCACACAATC
>JBFFND010000138.1:0-6558 GCA_041563375.1 Gammaproteobacteria bacterium
GCCTCGCTGCGATCACTGGCAGTGATCTGCCAGGCGGGCCGTTCATGGGCCAGTGCCAGTGCAATCGCACCACTGCCGGTGCCCAGGTCCAGCAGCTGAATCGCCGGCTGCGCCGGGTGGTGGGTCGGGTAGTGGGCCAGAATCTGCTCCACCATCAGCTCGGTGTCGGGGCGGGGAATCAGGGTGTCGGGGGTGACCTGCAGCGACAATGACCAGAACTCCCGCTCGCCGGTGAGGTGGGCGATGGGGTGCCCCTGCAGGCGTTGTTGCAGCAGTTGCTGGAACTGCTGCAGCTGTGCCTCCTGCGGAATGTGTTCCGGCCAGGTGATCAGCCAGCTGCGGTTTTTGCCCAGGCTGTGGGCGAGCAGTATCTCCGCATCCAGCCGGGGCGAGTCGCTGATTGTGCTCAGCTGCTGGCTGGCTGACTCGATCAGCTGGCGGATATTCATGCTTTATTCAACCATGGCTTATTCAGACAGCGCGGCCAGCTGCTCCGCCTGGTATTCATTGATCAGTGGTTCGATCACCTGGTTCAGGTCGCCCTGCATAAATTCATCCAGCTTGTACAGGGTGAGATTGATGCGGTGATCGGTGATGCGACCCTGGGGGAAGTTATAGGTGCGGATGCGCTCCGAGCGGTCGCCGCTGCCCACCAGTGACTTGCGGGTCTGTGCCTGTTCGGCGCGCTGTTTTTCCTGCTCGGCACTCACCAGTCGCGCCTGCAGCAATGACATGGCGCGGGCCTTGTTCTTGTGCTGTGAGCGCTCGTCCTGGCATTCCACCACCACGCCGGTGGGCAGGTGGGTCAGGCGCACCGCGGAATCGGTTTTATTCACGTGCTGGCCGCCGGCACCGGAGGCGCGGTAGGTGTCGACGCGCAAATCCGCCGGGCTGATGGTAATCGCTTCCATTTCATCCGGCTCGGGAATAATCGCCACGGTGGCGGCCGAGGTATGCACCCGGCCCTGGGATTCGGTTTCCGGCACACGCTGTACGCGGTGCGCGCCGGACTCGAATTTCAGTTTTGAATAGGCGCCCTGGCCGACAATGCGTGCAATCACTTCCTTGTAGCCGCCGTGTTCGCCAAAGCTCTCGCTCATGATTTCCACCTGCCAGCGCTGGGTTTCGGCGTAGCGGCTGTACATCTTAAACAGGTCGCCGGCAAAGATCGCCGCCTCGTCACCGCCGGTGCCGGCGCGGATTTCCAGGAAGATATTGCTGTTGTCGTGGGGGTCCCTGGGCAGCAGTAATTTCTGCAGCTCCAGTTCCAGCTGTTCAAGGCGTTGCTGCGCATCCTTCTTTTCTTCTTCCGCCATTTCGCGCATTTCCGCGTCATTTTCCCTGAGCATTTCATTGGCGGACTCAAGGTCATCCTGGGCGCGCTGGTAGTCGCCAAAGGTTTTGCTCACCGGCTCCAGTTGCGAATACTCCATGGAGAGTTCACGGAACTTGTTCTGATCAGAAATAATACCCGGGTCACTCAGCATCATGCCCACTTCCTCGTGGCGTTCGCTGAGGTTTTCCAGTTTCTGACGGATTGATTCTTTCATATAGCCTTGTCTTTTTCGGTGTCTGCCTGGTTAGCCGGCTGATGGTCGGCTAATGCCAGAGCAGTGTCTGTTTATTTGTGATTTTTGGGTTTGGGCTGATCGTCCTGCAGAAACATCTGCCGTGCATAATCGAGCTGATCATGGCGTCCCTGTTCACCGCTGTGACGTAAGGTGGTGCAGGGCTGGTGCATCAGTTTATTGGTCAGGTTGCGGGCCAGGAAGCGCAGCGCCTCTTCCGGCGACTTGCCCTGGGCCAGCTGTTTTTCTGCCCGGTGCAATATATCGTTGGCAATGTGTTCGCTGTTCTCACGGATGTCGCGAATAATCTGCACCGCATCCAGTGCGCGCTCCCAGTTAAGGAAATCATCCACCTGGCTCTCGATAATTTCCCGTGCCTGTTCGGCGGCTTCCTGGCGTGACTCGATATTTTCCTGGATGATTTCGTGCAGGTCATCCACGGTGTATAAAAACACATCGTCCAGCTCGCCCACTTCAGCTTCAACGTCGCGGGGCACCGCAATGTCGCACATAAAGATCGGTTTATGTTTGCGTTTTTTCAGCGCCTTTTCCACCATGCCCTTGCCCAGGATCGGCAACGGGCTGGCGGTCGAGGAAATCACGATGTCCGCCTCGGGTAACAGTTCGGGAATCTGTGGCAGGGCAATGGCTTCCGCGCCAAACTGCTCCGCCAGTGCCTGGCCTTTTTCCACGCTGCGGTTGGCAATGATCATGCGCTTGATCTTGCTGCCGTGCAGATGCCGTGCCGCCAGCTCGATGGTTTCACCGGCGCCGATCATCAGCGCGGTGTGCTGGTCCAGTTCACCAAAAATCTGTTTCGACAGGCTCACCGCGGCAAATGCCACCGACACCGGGCTGGAGCCAATTTCGGTATCGGTGCGCACCTGCTTGGCCACCGAGAAGGCATGCTGGAACAGCTTGCCCAGCAGGCTGCCCATGGTGCCCTGCTGGTTGGCCTGGGCATAGGCCTGCTTCATCTGGCCGAGTATCTGCGGTTCACCCAGCACCAGTGAGTCCAGCCCGCAGGCCACCTGCAGTGCATGGCGAATCGCATCTTCATGGCGGTGGCTGTATAAATGGGGGTGAATATCGGCACTGTTCAGGCCATGAAACTGGCTCAGCCATTCGGTGACCTGTTCGATCGCCCGGGGGGTGAGTTCATCATCCGTGCTGGTGGTGCAATACAGCTCGGTGCGGTTGCAGGTGGATAAAATTGCCGCCTCGTTAATTCCCTCCAGTGCCGATAATGACTTAACCGCATCCGCCAGCGTGTCGGGAGAAAACGACAGGCGTTCGCGTATTTCCACCGGCGCGGTTTTGTGATTAAGTCCAAGAGTGATTATCGACATGCTTTAGATGGAGTTGTCATTGCTGACAGACCCGGAGGCGCCCTGCTGCGTTAGGTTGGTGAAACCCTCAATTTTGAGCCATGGCGCTATTTATTACAAGTTCGCTCTTTAAGGGTCGAGGCCGTGAAACGCTATTGAACTTAAGTGTTGTGGCTTTATCCTAACGGGTAAGTTAAGTGCCGGTGGCGCTGCCTGGCACCTGAATGCCCTGGTGCAGGCAAAACTGCCCAGATAAGGTATGATAAGTGACCCACTACCATCAGCCGTATGTCACGAGGTTGTTAATTAAATGAAGCGGCTCAGCGTTCGCGTATCCATCATGTCAGTCTTTCATCGTCTTTCCCTGTCAGGGGCGGTCGGCCTGCTATTGCCTGTGCTGCTCTCCGGCTGCGCCACTTCGGGTGCGCCGCAGACACTGCCGGATACAGTTGCGCAGGCCGAATCACCGGCACCTTCCGAGATGAGCGAGGAGCTGTTATTTAACCTGCTGGCGGGGGAGTTTTCCGGGGTGCGCGGGCAGATGGACCAGTCAATCGAGTATTACAGCCAGGCGGCCGAGAGCAGTGATGACCCGCAGGTGATTCTGCGGGCCGCCTATATTGCGCTCTATGCCGGTGAAGATGCGCGCGCCATCGAGCTGAGTGATCGCTGGATCAAGCTGGGGCTGGAGGACAATAATGCAATCAACCGCATTCGCATACTGGCGTTTCTGCACCTGCAGCAGCTGGAGTCCGCGGTTGAGCTGATTGAAAAACAGCTCTGGCAGGATGCGAAACTCAGCGAGCGCGGTGTCGCCGCACTGACGCATATCCTGGGTAAGGAAACCGAGCCGGGATTTGCGTTGCAGGTGGCACAGCAGCTCAACCAGAAACACCCGCAGCAGCCCCTGTTGATGCTGTTGCAGGCGCGCTATGAAGCCAACCTGCAGCAGCTTGACCTGGCCTTGCAGCATGTGGATCAGGTGATCGCGCTCGACCCCGAGCTGGCGGATGCCTACCTGATTAAGGCGCAGGTGCTGTCCGGGCTGGATCGCAACGAGGAAGCACTGCAGGCGGTAGAGCAGGCAGTGAACCGGCGTCCGGGTGATCACCGCCTGCGCCTGCAGTATTCCCGCATGCTGGTGCAGTCTGGCAACTATGACAAGGCACTGCAGCATTTCAAACAGTTACAGGCCAGCATACCCGATGATGAGAACGTGCTGCTCAGCCTGGGGCTACTAACCATTGAGCTGGGTGAACCGGAAAATGCGCAGCCGTATTTTCAGTCGCTGCTTGATCTGGGCGTGCATAACCAGCAGGCGCATTATTACCTGGGTCGCATCGAGCAGGCCCACGGCGACCCGGAGAAAGCACTGGAACATTATGCCCGGGTGTACGAAGGTGAATACTGGCTGGATGCCAAAATCCGTGCCGCCGGCGTGCTGGCCGCCAGCGGGCAGACCGAAGAGGCGCTGATCCAGCTTGAATTACTCGGCAACCAGGTCGCCGCCGGGCCAGCTGAAATTCGCGTATCACTGGCCATGGGCGAAGTGCTGCGCACAGCCGGTCGCGAGCAGGAGGCCTATAATCTCTACAGCGAAGCCTTGCAGCAGGCGCCGGATAATATCGATCTGCTCTACGCCCGTGCACTCACCGCCGAGTCGCTGGATATGCTGCAACAGGCCGAGGCGGATTTAAAGGCGGTGCTGCAGCTTGAACCGGAAAACGCCAATGCACTGAATGTGCTGGGCTACACACTGGCCGATCGAAATGAACGGCTGGAAGAAGCCCGCGCCTATATTGAGAAAGCGGCGGAGCTGTTACCCGACGAACCCGCCGTGCTCGACAGCCTGGGCTGGGTACATTACCGCCTGGGCGACTACCCGGCGGCGATCAAATGGCTGAGCAAGGCCTTTGAGTTACTGCCCGATGCGGAAATTGCCGCGCACCTGGGTGAAGTGCTGTGGGTCAGCGGTGAAACCGAAAAAGCCCGCTCAATCTGGCAAAAAGCCCAACAACTGGATGGCAATCAGTCGGTACTCAGGGATACAATTCAGCGCTTTAATCCCTGAAGCAAACCACCTCGTTAATGAAACTACTGCACCTGATACTTATCACCGGCCTGCTCAGCGCGCTCTCGGCCTGTTCAGCTTTTACTCCTGCAGCGGATGATGCGCTTGCGCCCCAGGGGATCAACTGGAAGGCACAGC
Organism: Gammaproteobacteria bacterium; assembly: GCA_041563375.1. Taxonomy (GTDB): domain Bacteria; phylum Pseudomonadota; class Gammaproteobacteria; order SZUA-229; family SZUA-229; genus SZUA-229. Next base: position 5,106 of record JBFFND010000138.1, read on the forward strand.
AACAGCGGCTGAAAACCATTGCACAGTGGACCGCGCAGGGGCGGATTGCGGTGCAGACAGAAACCGATGGCGGCCAGGCGGACTTCCACTGGTCTCAGCAGGATGTGCAGCACTATGCGATACGCCTGCAGGCACCGCTGGGTGCCGGCACCACCTGGATAGACAGTAACGGCCAGGGCGTCAGTTTACGCACCTCCTCCGGCGACAGCCTGTATGCGCGGGACGTGGATCGACTGATGCGCCGGGTCAATGGCTGGCCGTTGCCGGTCAGTGGCCTGCGTTACTGGGTGCTGGGTCTGCCGGCGGCAGACAGGTCCTATCAGGTCACCCAATGGAATGAACATGGCCTGCCGGAAGTGATGCAGCAGGATGGCTGGCATATCGAGTTCAGGGACTATGCCTATGAGAGCAGTCTGCTGTTACCCCATAAGCTGTTTATCCGCCGACTCGACCAGGAAATCAGCGTGCGCCTGATTATTCGCCAGTGGCAGTTGTCAGGGGCTGTGGATGTCTAGTTATCAATTCTGGCCCGCACCGGGCAAACTCAATCTGTTTCTGCAAATTACCGGCAGGCGGGATGACGGTTACCATAACCTGCAGACCGTGTTCCAGTTTATCGACAAGGGCGATCGCCTGCGCTTTGAAGTGCGCGACGATGGCAAGCTGGTTCGCAAAACCGATCACGAAGGCGTCAGCCCGGAAGATGACCTGGTGATTAAAGCGGCCCGAGCATTGCAGGCAGCCAGTGGCAGCGGCAAAGGTGCGGACATCTACCTGCAGAAAATTTTACCCATGGGCGGTGGCCTGGGTGGAGGCAGTTCCGATGCGGCCACCACCCTGGTGGTATTGAATCATCTCTGGCAGTGCGGCCTGAGTGAAGACCAGCTGGCGGAGATCGGGCTGGGGCTGGGTGCCGATGTGCCGGTGTTTGTGCGTGGCTTTGCTGCATTTGCAGAGGGTGTAGGCGAACAACTGCAGGCGGTTGATCCGCAGCAGCCCTGGTATTTAATTGTAAAACCCGAGGTGCATATCAGCACCGCTGAAATATTTGCAAATTCGCAATTGACACGGGACAGCTCTGCGATCAAAATATGCGACCTTCAAATCGGCACTGCAGAAGAAGCCGATGTGTTCGAACAACTGGGCAATGTTTTTCAACCACTGGTTGCGCAACACTATCCGGAAATTGCCGACGTGATTGCATCATTAAGCAAATATGCAAAGGCAAGATTAACCGGCACAGGTGCCTGTGTGTTTGCCGCATTTGCAACACAGGACGAAGCACTGCAGGCAATGCAACAACTACCGGATGACTGGTCAGCATTTGTTGCAAAAGGTTTGAACCGTTCACCGCTACAGGCTAAGCTTGCCAGCGTGAGTGAAACGACAGAATAAAAATTTTTACGCGGCCTGTTGGCAGTATAAAAATTAAAACCTGTAGTTATTTGTTTAA
>JBFFND010000139.1:0-6523 GCA_041563375.1 Gammaproteobacteria bacterium
GCGGGCAATCCGTCCCAGCGACTCTGCCAGCGCGTCCAGCACAAACGCCGGTGGCGCGTGTTTGGGTTCGCCGATGGACAGTGCAATATGCGCCAGCCCGGGGTTCGGGCTGATGCCCTGTTTTAACTCGGCCAGCTTTTCAAACGGGTAGGGTTGCAGTCGATTGAGATCAGAGTTCATGTACAATACAGTGGGTCAGACAGTCGCTAAAGGCGGCATATTATATTCTAATTTGAGGCTCAACTGGGGATTAAAGTGGCGGTTTTATCAATACATCATGTGAGTCTGGTGGTGTCGGATACGCAGCAGTCGGTCGCGTTTTACCGTGATTTGCTTGATTTGCAGGTTAATGCAAAGCGCCCGGATCTGGGGTTTCCCGGTGCCTGGTTCGATGTGGGGGCGCAGCAAATACACCTGCTGGAAGTGGATAATCCCGATCCTGTCCGCGACCGCCCGCAGCATGGTGGCCATGACCGTCATTTTGCCATGAGTGTCGATAATCTCGACGAGATCGAGTCACGCCTGCAGGCGATGCAGCGCCCCTATACCCGCAGCCGTTCCGGTCGCGCCGCGCTATTTTGCCGCGACCCGGACGGCAATGGGCTGGAACTGATCCAGCAGCCGGTGGCCGAATAATAAATGGCAACGACAGGTATGGCAGATGAGTGAAGCTTTCTGGCAACGCAAAACACTGGCGCAGATGAGTGAGGCGGAGTGGGAATCACTGTGTGATGGCTGCGGCCGCTGCTGCCTGATCAAGCTGGAAGATGAAGACAGTGGCGAACTGCATTTTACCAATGTGAGCTGCCATCTGCTGGATATTGCCAGCTGTCGCTGCAGTGATTACAGAAATCGCCGGTTGCGTGTGCCGGAATGCCTGCAGGTAAGCCGCATGAAAGACGAAGAATACCAGTGGCTGCCAGCAAGCTGCGCCTATCGACTGCTGGCAGAGGGCAGGCCGTTATACGACTGGCATCCACTGATTTCCGGCCGCCAGGCCTCGGTCACCGAGGCAGGCATTGCGGTGGCAGCGCTGGCGCAATCCGAAGACACAGTGCACCCGCGTGAACTGCAGGAGCACATTATCGAACTGAAGCCATAGTAGTTAAGTGGTTGTTCAGGCACTAGTTTATTGTATCTTTGAAGCAGTGTACCTCTGGATAATGCTGATATGTCATCATTATTCAGAGATACCCTAAGATACCGAGGAGCCCCCATGGCGAAAGACGCAACACCCAGAACCATCTATCTTAAAGAATACCAGCCACCGCAATACTGGATTGACAGTGTTAACCTGCGTTTCGAACTGGGTGAGCAGCAAACCCGGGTGGTGTCGGAAATGGAAGTGCGCCGCAATGAGCAACTGGATGGCCCGCATATCCTGCAACTGGACGGCGAAGAGCTGGTGCTGGGCGCGGTGTTTCTGAATGACCGCGCACTCAGTGACAGTGATTTCAGTGTCAATGCTGAATCACTATGGATTCCCGATGTGCCGGAACAGTTTACCCTGCAGATCGAAACCTTTATCAAGCCCCAGCAAAACACCTCGCTGGAAGGCCTGTATAAATCCTCGGGTAACTTCTGTACCCAGTGTGAGGCGCAGGGCTTTCGCAAAATCACCTATTACATGGATCGCCCCGATGTCATGGCCCGTTTTACCACCACGGTGGTGGCGGACAAATCACGTTACCCGGTGTTACTGTCAAATGGCAACCCGGTGGATGCGCAGGACTTTGCCGACGGCACGCACAGCGTGACCTGGGAAGACCCCTATAAAAAACCCAGCTACCTGTTTGCGCTGGTGGCGGGGCAGCTGGAAGTGGTAAAAGATACCTTTGTGACTATGAGCGGTCGTGAAATTGATTGTCGTATCTATGTCGAGGCACACAACCTCGACAAGTACGATCACGCCATGCGCTCGCTGAAAAAATCGATGCAATGGGATGAAGAAACCTTTGGCCGTGAATACGATCTGGATATTTATATGATCGTGGCGGTTGATGATTTCAATATGGGGGCGATGGAGAACAAGGGGCTGAATGTATTTAATTCAAAATATGTACTGGCCCGACCCGATACCGCTACTGATACCGATTTTATCAATATTGAGGCGGTGATCGGTCACGAATACTTCCATAACTGGAGCGGCAATCGCGTCACCTGCCGTGACTGGTTCCAGCTGACACTGAAGGAAGGCCTGACCGTATTCCGTGACCAGCAGTTCACCGCGGATTTAAATTCCGCTGCAGTCAAACGTATCGATGATGTGAATGTACTGCGTACTCGTCAGTTTGTGGAAGATGCCGGCCCCATGGCGCACCCGATCCAGCCGGATGCCTATGTTGAAATCAATAATTTCTATACCGTCACCGTGTATAACAAGGGCGCGGAAATCATCCGTATGATTCACACCCTGCTGGGCAAGGACGATTTCCGTAAAGGCATGGATCTCTACTTCGAACGTCACGATGGAAGTGCGGTGACCACCGAGGATTTTGTCAAGGCAATGGAAGATGCCAGTGGTGTAGACCTGAAACAGTTCCGTCGCTGGTACCACCAGGCCGGCACGCCGCAGCTAAAGGTCAGCACCGATTATAATGCCGGGAATAAAACCCTGGCGGTGCATATCGATCAGTCATCCAGTGTTGAAACCAATCAGGCGTTTCATATTCCACTGGCGCTGGGGGTGATTAATGCCGATGGCAGTGAGGCTGTACATGCGGCACAGGTGGTGGATGTAAAACAGAACAGACAAACCCTGCAGATTGAAAATATTGAAGACGGTGCGGTACTCTCTCTACTGCGCAATTATTCGGCACCGGTGAAGCTGGATTATGAACTGAGCAATCAGCAGCTGGCCTTTTTAATGGCCCATGACAGCGATGAGTTTAATCGCTGGAACACGGCACAGCAACTCAGCTGCAATATCATGCTGTCGTTGGTGAAAGATGAACAGCAGAACCGTGTACTGCAACTGGATGAGTTCTTTGTCGCTACCGTGCATAAAGTGTTACTGGATGAGGTGCTGGAGCCGGCACTGAAAGCACGTATTTTAAGTTTGCCGAGTGAAGACTATCTGGCGCAACAAATGAACGTTATTGATGTTGATGCTATTCACCGTGTGCGGGAGTTCTGTAAACAGACCCTGGCCGATCAGCTGGCACCGGTGTTTTTAACCCTGTACCACAGCCTGCACAGTGAGGAATACTCTCTTGATCCGCAGGCGATGGGGCAGCGCAGTTTGAAGAATGTCTGCCTGGCGTATCTGCTGAATAGCCAGCTGGCAGAGGTAAAGTCAGCTGCAACCGAACTTGCGCAACAGCAGTTTTCATCGGCGACTAATATGACGGACCAGATCGCCGCACTGCGCTGCCTGGCGCACTACACCCAGCAGCCGGGTACCCAGGCGCTGACCGAGTTCTATGAGCAATGGCATGAGGATGCGCTGGTGATTGATAAATGGTTTGTGGTACAGGCCACGGCCATCGACAAACATGCATTCCAGCGAATTCAGGGGCTGCTTGAGCATCCCGCTTTCTCAATGGCGGTGCCTAATCGTGTGCGTTCGCTGATAGGTGCCTTCTCGCAGTCTAACCCGGCACAGTTTCACCATATGTCCGGTCAGGGTTACGTCTTTCTGGCGGATGCAGTGTTATCACTTAACAAGACCAATCCACAGATCGCCGCACGTCTGCTATTGCCGCTGATTCAGTGGAAGCAGCATGACAGCAAGCGACAGCAGATGATGAAAGCTCAGCTACAACGCATCTTTGATACGCCGCATCTGGCGAAAGATGTTTATGAAATTGCAGAAAAAGGTTTAAACGCTTAAGGATATCCTGATCAATCAGGTTATTTCTCGTTCCCAGGGGGCTGCAGGTATGCCCACAGTCGTTGTTAGCGCATTTTATAGCGCGGCCTGATTGTGACAGACCTGTAGGCCAGGGATATATCATAATTGACCAGAGCTTTCTTATACATCTGATAAAGTTGTGCTATGCTCCTGTTTTTATTGTTATGACGGGTGCAGGGTGGCACCTTGTTCATAATGCGGTTGAAGTATTGATAATAATTATAAATCTATGATTGAGTCAGAAGATTCCCCCCGTGGTGTTGAATTAACTAAAAATTCAGCCCCTTCCACTGATTTGCAGCCCAAAGCCGTCGTCCTGGTTGTTGACGATGACCCGGCAATACGTCTGGTGATTCGCCACGCAATGCAGCAGAATGGTTACCATGTGATTGAGGCCAGCAATGGCCTTGAGGCGGTTCAGTTCAGTATCCGCCAGATCCCCGATCTGATTTTGATGGATGCGGTGATGCCGGAAATGGATGGTTTTCGTGCCACCCAGGAAATCAGAAAAATTGAAGCCTGTGATGACACGCCGATTCTGATGGCAACCTCTCTGGATGACGACGAATCGATTGCGCGCGCGTTTAATGTCGGTGCCTGTGATTACATCACTAAGCCTTTTAACTGGTCAGTATTAAAACACCGTGTGCACCGCATGCTACCGGCGGCAAATGCACAACGTCGTATTCAGCATCTGGCTTATCACGATGCCCTCACTGGTCTGCCTAATCGCATGTTGTTTATGGATCGGATCGATCAGGCAATTTCCCGTGCGCAACGTGAAGAAGGTCAGTTTGCGCTGTTGTTTATCGACATCGATCACTTCAAGGTGATTAATGATTCAATGGGTCACGATGCAGGGGATCAGTTGCTTAACCTGATTTCTATGCGACTGCGGGAGACATTGCGTAAATCGGATACTGTGGCACGCCTTGGTGGTGATGAATTTACCGTAATCATTGAATATCTGCAGCATTCAGATGATGTAATACAGATTACCAAAAATATTCTGAGTGCACTTGACTTACCAGCCGAAGTTAACGGCAAGGAAGTGTATGTGGGGGGCAGTATCGGCATTGCCATGTACCCCCAGGATGGTGAGAATTTCGGTGTATTGCTGAAAAATGCTGACACCGCAATGTACAAGGCGAAAGAGCTGGGACGCAATACCTTCCAGTTTTATGCCTCGGAAATGAGTCACAAGGCGATGCAACGACTGGAGCTGGAAAACCAGATCCGCACCGCGTTGAAAGAAGACCAGTTTGAAGTGTATTACCAGCCCAAGATTGATTTACATAATAATAAATGCATGGGTGTTGAAGCGCTGGTGCGCTGGAATCATCCACAACGGGGGCTGATTTCACCGGATGACTTTGTGCCACTGGCAGAAGAAATTGGCCTGATTACCCAGCTGGATGAGTGGGTGATGAAAGCCGCCTGTTTGCAGTTTATGCAATGGAAACAGCAGGGCTATCCGTTGAATAACCTGTCGGTCAATATTTCCTCACGGCATTTCAAGGAAGGCAATCTGATTGAATACTGCACAACCCTGCTGGAAATGACAGGTATCTCGGCGGAGCAGCTGGAAATCGAACTCACCGAAAGCGCACTGGTGGATAACTACTCCAATGCCAAATACATCCTGGATAAGCTGCACACTATGGGGGTGAGGATTGCACTGGATGATTTTGGTACCGGTTATGCGTCCATGGCCTATCTAAAAGAATTCCCCTTCGATACGGTAAAAATCGATCGCTCGTTCATTCGCGACATTCCCCAGGATTATGAAGATGCGGCGATTGTCACCGCGATGATCCAGTTATCCCAGGCACTTAAGTTAAATATTGTCGCAGAAGGCATAGAAACCGATCAACAACGACAGTTCCTGTATGATAATGCCTGTAGCTATGGCCAGGGGTATCTGTGGAGTCGGCCGGTGAGTGCGGCTGATTTGAACTGTGACAATTTTGAGTAATTGTTTCGGTTATAGTGTTGAAAAAAACAGAAGCAAAAGAAAACGCGAATGAACGCAAATAAACGCAATTAAAGCCTTCTATTTTTAAGCATTAGCGTTCATTTATTCCGCACATCCTGTGCTCCACCCTTCGGGCCGAGCATTCGCTCGTTCAAAGTGCTCCTGCACTTTAGTGCGGACTTATGCTACGGCCATTCTGTTATAGCCGTGGTCGGCAGATTCGGTCCATCGGGTTTGACAGGTCACAGTCCAGGATAATCGATTCATTGATGTGTTGTGTGCTGTAACTGTTATTGCGGTACAGTGTATAGCGCTGGTCATTGTGAATTGCGCACAGGGTCCACTGTTTGAATTCATAATTCATAAACGGAATATAGCGGTAGCTTTCTTTTACCGGCTGTAAACTGAAACGGCCATTACTGTCGGTGCGCGCGGTTTGCGCGGCCTTGAAACACAGGCTGTCTTTCTCATCGGTGCTGAGCAGGATCTGCGCATTCTGCAGCGGCAGGCCGTTCATTTTTAACACCCCGTCAAAATAGGGTGAAACATTGCGGGTCTGTTGCGACAGGCTGCAGCCCTGCATTAGCAGAATCAGGCCGGTTAATATCAGACTAAAAAATTTTATGCGCATAGGTATCCATTTACGGGTAGCAGATTTCTGCTGCTAAGGTTTAAAACTGGCTTGTGGCGTGGCC
>JBFFND010000140.1:0-6522 GCA_041563375.1 Gammaproteobacteria bacterium
GATGCCTTTGGGGCCGTACATCTTGTGCGCCGAGAAGCTCATCAGGTCGACTTTCATGCGCGCCAGGTCGATGTCGATCTTGCCGGCACTCTGGGCCGCATCCACATGGAACAGGATCTTGTGTTCGCGGCACAGCTCGCCGATCGCTTCGATGTCCTGGATCACGCCGATTTCGTTATTCACGTGCATGATGCTCACCAGGATGGTGTCGTCACGGAACGCGGCTTTCAGTTTGTTCAGGTCCAGCAGGCCATTGGACTCGGGGTCCAGGTAGGTGACTTCGAAACCTTCCCGTTCCAGCTGGCGGCAGGTGTCGAGCACCGCCTTGTGTTCGGTCTTACAGGTGATGATGTGCTTGCCCTTCTTCTGGTAGAAGTGGGCCGCACCCTTGATCGCCAGGTTGTACGATTCGGTGGCACCCGAGGTCCAGACAATTTCCCGCGGGTCGGCATTGATCAGCGCGGCCACGTGGCCGCGTGCGGTTTCCACCGCCTCGTCCGCGGCCCAGCCAAAGGCATGGCTGCGTGAGGCCGGGTTACCAAAATCACTGTCCACCGTCAGGTAGTGCATCATCACATCCGCGACACGCTGGTCCACCGGCGTGGTGGCTGAATAGTCAAAATAGATGGGGCGTTTTATATCACTCACAATCGTAATCTCTTTGTCCGCTGTTGACAGTGTGCCGTGCTTCAGGATGCGCGTCTTTGTTGCTGCAAAACCTCTTGTTGACGGCGTGCAAGTATAAAGCGTCCATTTATATTGTCACGTTGTATTGCCAGCTCGTGAATACCTGGACGGTTGGCAAACTGTGCCAGGGTAATGCCCGAGAGAAAATCAAACAGGCGGTCGCTCAGTTCTTCCCACAGCTCATGGGTCAGACAGCGTACGCCATCCTGGCAGTTGCCTTCATGGTTGCAACGGGTGACATCCACCTTCTCATCCACCGCACTAATGATTTCCGCAATGCTGATTTCATCCGCAGGACGGGCCAGACGATAACCGCCACCGGGGCCACGTACGCCATCCACCAGCTTGTGTTTACGCAGCTTGGAAAACAATTGCTCAAGGTATGAAAGAGAAATACCCTGGCACTGGGATATGTCGGCCAGTGTTACCGGACCCGCATTGTCATGAATTGCCAGATCCATCATCGCTGTAACACCGTAACGGCCTTTGGTTGATAATCTCATAATTTCACCTAAATAATTCCTGAGTAATTTAGTAGGATATTCTCTTACCTGAGTAAATTAGTCAAGAATTATTTGGCAAAAAATATGGGGTATTGGTCAGGCGGTTAAACCCTTCACCTCGGTCGCCGACTGGCCATAACGACATCGAATTCCGTGGAACAGGCTATGGAACAGCTTCTACAGCAATCTGCCGCAGTCACGGGAAAGTAAAAATAAGCCCGCCAGATCAATGACTTAGTGTGATAAAGAGAGTATACAGGACGGTATCTAACTGGATCCAGGGTGGTTTCAGGCGGGACCCAGCTCTGCCAGTTCGCGGTGCATTTCTGCCGGATCCACCATATTCAGCTCCAGCAAACGCCGCAGATGGGTCAGGACTTCCAGGTCAATATTGTCCCACTGCAAGCCCCAGTGATCATTATTAACGTGGCTGATCGTGGCTGCCATGGTGATGGTCGCCCCCTCGCCCAGTACCAGCTCTATGGTGTAAACATGGTCTTTCTGCGGTGTTACACCGGAGGGTGAAACAATCAGCATGCCTTTTAACGAAATATCTTCCAGCACACAATTCCACTGATCCTGTGCATCGCTCATTATGGCATCTGCAATAAAAGGAATACGCTGGTAATGGCGACGTTCATTGCTTGTCATTCGGTTAACCACTCTTGTGTGCTGCTGATTATAATTTTAAGCATAAGTATAGTCTGCCTGACGCAGTCAACAAGCAGAGCCGGCTAAAACTTCACTCAGTCAGGGTGCTGGTGATTCAGCATGGCGGCACTGAGCAGCTCGCGGGTATAGGTCTGCTGTGGCTGCCTGAACAAAGTCTGTGTGTCACCCTGCTCGACCACACGCCCCTGCTTCATCACCATAATTCGATGCGAGATGGAGCGAATCACATTCAGGTCATGGCTGATAAACAAATAACTCAACTGGTGACGTTGCTGCAGCCGCACCAGCAGTTCCAGTACCTGTTTCTGCACCGATACGTCCAGCGCACTGGTGGGCTCATCAAGTAAAATCAGCGCCGGCTCAAGAATCACCACCCGTGCGATGGCAATACGTTGCCGCTGTCCGCCGGAGAATTCATGTGGGTAGCGCCACAGCGCGGACTCATCCATTTCAACTTCCGCCAGCACTTTTTTAATCCGTTGCAGGCGTTGTGCTGCATCAAGCTGAGGGTAATGAATCTGCAGGCCTTCTCCGATAATCTGCTCCACGGTCATGCGTGGCGACAGTGATGAGAAAGGGTCCTGAAACACCACCTGGAATTCCTTGCGCAGAGGTCGCAATGCAGACTCACGCAAATCATCCAGACGCTGGCCATTAAAACTGATTTCACCGGTGGACGATTGCAGGCGCAGTAATGACATACCCAGCGTGGTTTTACCGGAACCGGATTCACCCACTATGCCCAGGGTTTCGCCCTGGCGCAGCTCGATATCCACCTGATCAACCGCGCGAATCTCATCCACCTTGCGCTTGAAAAAACCTTTGGTCACCGGAAAATACACACAGATATTACTGCCCTTTAACAGGGTTTGACGGGCTTCATTACTGGATGACACCAGCTGTGTCGGTTGAGATGCCAGCAAATGTCGGGTGTAGGCATGCTGCGGATTTTCAAACACCTTTTGAATGTCCCCCTGCTCCACCAGCTCGCCTTTATTCATCACACAGACATAATCGGCATAGTGCTTAACCAGGTTTAAATCATGGCTGATTAATAACACCGACATATTGAATTCAGCCTGCAATTCCCGTAACAACTCCAGTATCTGTTTCTGGATGGTGACATCCAGCGCCGTGGTGGGCTCGTCCGCAATCAGCAGCTTCGGCTTGCAGGACAGGGCCATGGCAATCATCACCCGCTGACGTTGACCGCCGGACAGCATATGCGGAAAACTTTTTATCTGCCGTGCGGGATCGGGTATACCGACACGATCCAGCATATCCAGTGCCAGCGTCAACGCCGCCGGACGATCAACCCGCTGGTGCAGCATGATGGATTCCAGCATCTGTTTTTCAATCGGGTACACCGGGTTTAAGGAGGTCATCGGTTCCTGGAAGATCATCGCGATATCGCGGCCACGAATGCGCCGCATTTCAGCCTCCGGTTTCAACAACAAATTCTGTTGCTGATAAATCACTGCGCCATTGGGATAGCAAACATGACCGGCTTCGTGCAGATTAAGTATCGACAGCGCACTCACCGATTTGCCGGAACCTGACTCACCCACCAGGGCAATGCTCTGCCCTGACTGTATATCAAAGCTGACATGTTTAACCGCCTCGACGGTTTCATCGGCGGTGGCAAAATTCACACTCAGGTCTTTTACACGGATTAATGGTTCATGACTCATGTGATGATTTCCTATGATCTCCGTGTATCCAGCGCTTCACGCAGGGCTTCACCGATAAAAATCAGCATCATTAAAGCCCCCACCAGCACACCGAAAGTTGACAGTGACAGCCACCAGGCAGAAATGTTTTCCTTACCCTGGGACAACAGCTCGCCCAGGCTGGGGGTGTCCGGTGGCACACCCAGGCCAAGGTAGTCCAGACTGGTCAGCGCCAGAATCGCGCCGGAAATTCTGAACGGTAAAAAGGTAATCACCGGGGTCAGGCTGTTGGGTAATAAATGGCGAAGCATAATGCCACTGTTACTCAACCCCAGCGCACGTGCCGATTTCACATAGTCTAGGTTACGCCCTTTAAGAAACTCGGCGCGCACATAATCCGACAGACCCATCCAGCCAAACAATGAAAGCAATATAATCAGCAACCAGATGCTGGGCTGGAAAATCGAGGCGAAAATAATCAGTAGATACAGCTCCGGCATTGAGCCCCAGATTTCAATAAAGCGCTGGAATAACAAATCGGTGCGCCCGCCAAAATAGCCCTGCAGCATGCCCGCCAGAATACCGATCGCGGTACCCACAATGGTCAGTGAAATCGCAAACAGAATCGACAGGCGGAAGCCGTAAATCAGTCGCGCCATGACATCACGCCCGCGGTCGTCAGTACCCAGTATATTGTATTCGGATGGTGGTGCCGGATTGGCCAGCTCCGAGTGATAACTGATGGTGGTATAGCTAAACGGGTTTAATGGTTCGATCATCCAGTTACCATTGCTGGTCAGAATCCCGCGTACGTATTCATCCTGATAGTCGGCTTCGGTTTCAAAGTCGCCACCGAAATCGGTTTCCTTGTAGAATTTGAAAACCGGAAAATAATATTCATCCTGGTAATGCACCAGCAACGGCTTGTCATTACTGAGCAGTTCCGCAAACAGGCTAAGCACAAACACAAAGGAAAATATCCATAAACTGTAATAGCCACGCCTGTTGGCCCTGAAGCGATGCCAGGCACGTTGCCCCGGAGACATGTGCGTGGGCACTGCTCCGCCTGGTCGTGGATCGAACTCGACGGGGCTTGCTGATTCTGTAGTTCTCATCTATCCACCGCATCAAACTGGATTCTGGGGTCAATCAGTACATAACTTAAATCGGCCAGCAGTTTGGCAAACAGCCCAAGAATGGTATAGAAAAACAGGCTGCCCAGCACCACCGGGTAATCCCGTTTCAGAATGGACTCGTAAGACAGAAGCCCAAGACCATCCAGTGAAAAAATGGTTTCGATGAGTAAGCTACCGGTAAAGAAGGCGGCGATAAATGCCGCGGGAAAGCCGGTAATGATCGGGATCATCGCATTGCGAAACACATGGCGATACAGCACGGTGGATTCATCCAGACCCTTGGCCCGGGCCGTAAGCACATACTGTTTACGAATTTCCTCAAGAAAGCTGTTTTTGGTGAGCATGGTGAGCACCGCAAAACTGCCGATGGTCGAGGCAATAATCGGCAACACCATGTGCCATAAATAGTCGGTAATTTTAAAATACCAGGGCAGCTGATCCCAGTTCTCCGACGTCAGGCCTTTCAGTGGAAACACATCAAAAAAACTGCCGCCACCAAATAACACCAGCAGGGCGATGCCCAGCACAAAACCCGGTATCGCATAACCCATCAATATAATGGTGCTGCTAATCACATCAAAGCGGCTGCCATCGCGCACCGCTTTCTTGATACCCAGTGGAATACAGGTGAGATAGATAATCAGAAACGACCAGACGCCGAGACTGATTGATACCGGCAACTTGGAAATAATCAGTTCCATCACCGATTTGTTATGAAAGTAGCTTTCACCCAGATCAAACTGCGCATAGCGCAGCATCATATCGAAAAAGCGCTGATGTGCCGGTTTATCAAAACCGTACAGCTGATTCAGTTTTTCGATCTGTTCCGGATCCAGTCCCTTGTTGCCCTGATAAAGGCCGGACGCACTGCTGCTGACTTCGCCGCCACCGGCACTGGCACCTTCAAGCTGACTGATCAACTGCTCCACCGGACCACCGGGCACGAACTGGGTCACCACAAAAGTAATCAGCATCACCCCGATCAATGTCGGTACCATTAATAATAATCGTTTGAGAATATAACTGGCCATCTACTCTTTAAGCCACCAGGTTGAGATTGCCCATGATTTCGGATTGTAATACAGCGGCAAGGTTTCAGGACGTTCAAAATGATCCCAGTAGGCAATGCGGTGTGTATTGATATACCAGTTGGGTACCAGGTAATCGCCGTGTAACAGCACGCGATCCAGCGCACGACAGGCAATAATCAGTTCCTCACGGCTGGTAGTAGAAATAATTTTTTCCACCAGCGCATCCACCACCGGATGTTTCACGCCCATTAGATTTCTTGAACCATTCTGATCCGCCGATTCTGAATGGAACATAGTACGTAACTCATTACCCGGTGACATCGACTGTGGGAAACTGCCCACTACCATATCATAATCGAAGGAGCGCAAACGCCTTATATACAGTGAACGATCAACCGTATGGTATTTCATTTCGATACCCAGCTTCGCCAGGTTGCGGGCAAAGGGCGCAAGAATGCGGTCCATGCCTTTCTGCCGCAATAACACATCGAATTTAAGCGGCTGGCCCTGCGCATTTACCAGCACACCCTGCTTAACCTGCCAGCCAGCATCACGCAGGATATCCCGCGCCTGTTTCAGGTTTTCCCGCAAGGAATGGGGTGGCGCGGTACTCACCGGTTGCCACTGCTGATTAAACACTGCGGCAGGCAACTGATCACGATACTGCTCCAGCAGAGCCAGTTCCTTACCCTGCGGCAGTCCAGTAGACTGCAATTCGGAGTTACTGAAGTAACTGTCATTTATCACATACTGGTTATAAAACAGTCGCTTATTCGACCACTCGAAATCAAAAGCCAGTGCAATTGCGCGCCTGACCTTTGGA
>JBFFND010000141.1:0-6275 GCA_041563375.1 Gammaproteobacteria bacterium
CCGACCGTTATATGCTCGAACGCTGCGCAATCTGGCACGATTATTACCATGCCCTGTCTCATCTGGATAATACTCGAAATAGGTGGTGTCATTGACATCTTCCCTTGGCCCATCGAATTGTGAAATCTGGTTAAATGGACCATTATATTGCATGGTATATTCACGACTGACAGGCAACCCCTGCGGATTAAACCCATCAGTTTTCATTGAAATTATATTTCCATAGTCATCATAGGCATAAGTTGTCATCTTTTCTGCCGTTGAATATACTGACGGCTCTGTCACCGTCTCCACATGACTCAGAAAGCGTGAATCATATGTAAGCTTCTTTTGCCTTTCCAGCTCACTACCCGCAGCTTCTGTAATTAACCCAGGGTTACCTTTATCATCATAATCAGCATATTCTGTACTTGTACCATACTCATTTTTAGAAAGAAGATAGACAGGATAGGGATAAAACTCCCTCTCTTTAAAGTCAGCACTGAATTCATATTCGGCATCAGGGCTACTGCAATAATTGCAGCCTGGACCATCAATTTTAACAATACGTCCTTGGATGCTATTTCTTGGAAAATAATACCTTATGACATTCCCTAAACTATCTGTTACTGTATTATTACGCCCACCACCATAGTCAATTTCCACTCGCTCTACCTGACTCTGAGGTATCGTTTCGGGAGATCCTAAATAAGACACTTCTGCTCTGCCATCATCCTGATATATAAATGTGCTGTACCTTACCCCACGCTCGTCAATTTCACCTGTCAATAAATTTGGATAGTCAATATTTTCATATAGATACTGTTTCGATGTCCCATCAGGATTATCTACTTTTATAAGGTTTCCAACTGAATCATAAGCGTAACTCCATGTACTTCCTGTATCATCAGTAACTGATGTTATTCTACTTTCATCGCTATAACTGATATCGATGTATTTTCCGAAATTATTACTCACTTTAACAAGATTTCTTGTATGATTAGTATCACCAACTACCGATTCATAGATTAGCTCTTCTTTGACACCATTTGGATATTCTATTAGAACCAAATCACCATTGTTATTATAGGTCTCAACTACATTATTCTCATCTGTATATCTGAACTGACTACCAATGCGCATAGCTTGAAAAAACGGCGAATTTAATTCATCCTCACTTAAATGATCAAGCACAATTTGCTCTAGACGATGACTTGAATCAGGATCTGTCGACTTCCATAAAATGGAACCCTGATTTACATAGTCTTTAACAAAATGTAAAACACGACCATTTTCACGATTTATTCTTATTGCATGCATCTCAACGGATGGATGATACTCTCCGAAATCTCCTGATGAATGGCTACGAATTGGGATAGTCGCTATGTACCGTCCGCCAAGATACACCCTGCACGCCTGCATTTCCCATCTTACGGTTCCATTTTGCAGCACATTTTTTGCTAATCCTGACTCAATTATACGGCTTTTATACTCTTCAAATCCCTCAGTACAGGCGGCATATTCGGATGAATAGATACTGGATTCGGTCAATTTATAACTTTCACCATCTGTGTGCTCACCCTGATTAACGCCGCTATTAAATGAATCCTGAATACGTAACGAGCGTTGATAGCTGTGCCGCCAATTCTTCCCAATAATATTGTCACCATGCTTAAACACCTGACTATTATAGGTGCGGATAAAGCCAGGCCGCGTCAGAAGTGTTTTACCAAGACTATGCTTTATATCCGTATGAATTTTATACTTATTACCACTAATCAGGTTTATTGGATTATTCGATGATGGACAACTTTTACCATTTGTCTGATCCTCAATATCAAGATCTGAAAAATCTGCATAAAAATCTGTTGCATGACAGGATGCTGTCCAGCCCATCCATGGCTCACATGTACCATCTGTTCTACAGGATTCACATCTCACTATTGCGATTGATTCCGAGAGATAATCTATTTGCATGACCCCAGTACTTCCACTCTGGTGTACACAAGAAGCTTCCGCCGCTTCTTTCATCGAACCATAAACAGTATCTTGAAACCTAGAATTCACGCACTCAATTGCCATGACAGGTATTTGAATTAAAAACAGATTAATTAAAATAAATCCACAGAACTGGAGACGAATGGAAGGGATATATTTTGACATATGTAAATCCTTTTACATTGATTAAGCATTTAACAGAACTGAAGGTTACTATTATTAAGCTTACTACCTACATCCATGTAAGCTTGATGTGAAATTATTATTTCAGATTAAATATTTAAATGTCAATATCGAATATTACATTTCTATTATCGCATATCGTTTTTCACTATATTTGACTAAGCTTATGTTTGTCGATTTAAAACATTATCAGGGTTTTAATTTGTTTGTGCACTTGTTAAAACGGCATCTATTTATCAGTCATATATATCATGAAAGATGCTATCAACATAACCAGCTATATACCCCGGTGATCCACCTCTACGCCACCTTTAAACTGAACAATTGTTCCAGTTAATCAATCGGTTACTGACGACTCCGAAGAAACACCCCGTGAATCAAAGTCAAACACAAACGTCGAACGCGCACACTGGTCAATAAGCTGTTCGATATATGCGGCCGAGTCCAGCATGACGATACCGTAATGTATGTTAAGCTTGCCATTCGATTTACCCAGCGCATTGCGGGCTGCTTCGCCAATTCGTTTTAGCAGCTGTTCCTTAATTTCCTCCGCCTGTTGCTGGGTTTTCTCAGGCAGGGTCACTACGAACTCGGCACCGCTATAGCGATACACCCGCCCACTACCCGCCAGTTCATCCTTGATCGTTGTCACGCTGCTGCACAATACCTGGTCACCCATTTCACGGCTGTGTTCGTAATTAATCTGTTTTACATCCACATTTACCAGTAGCAGGCTATAGGGGTGGCCTCTTTCGCGCAGCTTTTCCTGCTCGGCTTTCAGGTTGGGCAGTAATCTTGTATTGGTGATGGCACCGGTGACCGGATCGATATTTTTCAGGGTATAGTCAACCTTATTACGCAGTTCTTCCAGTTCACCACTGAAACGTTTAACCTCACCCAGCAGTACATCGTAATCATCCGGCTGGATCACACCGGCCGCACGCAGTTTGGCGCAGATCTCGCGCACGGTATTATGCATCGACTTATGCAAGGCTTCGATCTTCTGGAACGCCGGAATTTCTCGAAGCCTGCTGTTTGATTTGCTGTAGAACCAGCGTCCGAAATCACAATTCTGATGGGCATCCACCGCAAGGTCAGCTTCATTGGGTGACAGGCGGCAGGCAAAGATTCGTTGCAGGTTCTCAAGCCATTTGCCATGCATGGCCAGCGCATCATCAACCGTTTTCTGTATTTTTTCCAGTTCTTCAGCTGTAACGTTAATCACTGGCCGACTCCTCTTTTACATCGCCGCAATTCAATCATGTTTAGTATAGTTGCCTTTTTCACTGATTAACCACCTTGCCTGTAACCCTACAGCTGGCATTGTCTTTCGTTGCAGCGACTGATTGTTTATATCCCAAGCGATTCTGCTCTATTCTGCAAAACCCGCGACTAACCTTATATAACAGCAATCATTTACTGGCCACTAAGCCCAGCGCCAGCAGCAGACCATGCACAATCACCGTGACGATAGACAGGCGTATTGCGGGCGCCAGCTTCCCGGGTGAAGTGGCATATTTCAGTAGCATCATCGCCGCGAGCAGGCCTGTCGGGGCCATCAGTAATGGCATCAGCATCCACACACTGAAAAAGCCCGTTGCCACCATCGACAACAGGTAGAGATTAGCGGTCAGCACCAGTACCAGGTAACCCCAGCGGGCACGCTGCACACCAATGCGTACCACCAGATGCTGTTTGCCGGCACGCGCATCGGCCTCTCGATCGGGGAACTGGTTAATATAGAGAAGACCACTGGCCAACAACCCGTAGGGGATCGCAACCAGCAGCGGTAATAATGCAAACTCGCCGCGCTGCACGTAATCCGAGCCGATAACAGGCAACAGCCCGAAGGCGATACCGATACTCAACTCCCCCAGGCCACGGCTGTTGAGTGACAATGGCGGCGCCGAGTAGGCCCAGGCGAGCAGCGTGCCCGCCAGCCCCAGCCACAACAGGCCCGTACCGCTCTGTTGTAACAGCAACAGGCCCAGCAGAATCCCGGCAAACAACAGCGCAAAACCGAAACGTGCAGTCTGCGCCCTGCTGAGCACACCGTTCTGGATAAAACGGCTGCCACCGGTAAAGGGGTAAATGCGCGTGGTGTTTATATCGTCGGTGCCATTGAGTGCATCGTAGTAGTCATTCAGCACATTGGCCGCCGCGTGGAACAGCAGCGCACCGAGCACAGTCAGTAAGGCCAGTATCCAGGATATATCAACACCGGCCATGTAGGCACTGGCGATACCGACCAGGCAGGGCACCAGGCTCGCCAGCAGAAAAGCCGGACGGGTAGCAAGGAAATAGCGTTTAAGTGGATTCCCCAGCGCATCGGCCGTTGGCTCCTGCGCGAGAGTGGCATTATCTGTCATGGCGCGAATTAATATTCATTATTGTTAGACCCAGCATTCCAGTATTACAGAAAAGCCACACATCACCCTGCGCATATCTGAAGCTCAGTTTGTACCGTTCAAATATACCCTGCAAATACCCATTTAAGTGCGGGATAGATTGAGAAATTATCAGCTTTACACGCATATCTACCTATTACCAGCCCGGTCTTGCGCTTTAACTAAAGCTCAACTAAAAGATATTGTATTCTTTGTCAGAAAACAGGTAATCATCAATGATGAGTGTAAAGCTGGAAAGGGTTCTTGATACCCTGACCAATAACTACAGGCCATTCACACTGCTCTCTAAAGAGCGTATGTCTGAAGTCGTTAATATTGTACGTTTTATCGAAATGCGGGAAGGTGAAATATTCCAGATTACAGGCGGCGCTGGCAAGGACTATTTATTCGTCGTTGAAGGCTCACTTAATATCATTACTGACGGCGAGGTACGCTCTGTTAATGGCCCGGAAGAAACACGAAAATCACCCATTATCCTGAAATCCACGCCATCGACCAGCACGGTGGTCGCACAATCGAACTGTATTATCTGCCATGCAGACAGGGACATGCTCGACGAATTGATTTCGTGGGACGAAATTGTCCATATGATGGAGGAAACCAACGAGGAGCTTGCGGATCAGCTCGAAAGGGTTCGAAACTCGCTGGTGTTCAGGCGCCTGCCCTCTGAAATGGTCGAGATGGCCTTCTCCAAAATGCGCACCATAAAAATCCCCAAAGGAGAGGCGGCGGTAAAACAGGGCGAGGAAGGCAACTCCTACTACATTATTACTGAAGGTTCAGCCGAGGTTTATTCCATTGGTATCTACGATGATGAACCACAGAAAATTGCGGAATTAACCGAAGGCGATGCCTTTGGCTGTGAGGCACTAATTTCGGGTAGCACTCGCTCCGAAACGGTTATCATGAAAGAAGACAGCGTTCTCTCTGTACTGGATAAGTCCGACTTTGAAGAACTGGTTAAAAACCCGTTGATTAAAACCGTCAATCAGTCAATTGCCAAATCGATGCTGGACACAGGACATACACCGATTGATGTACGTTATGCAGAAGAATATGACGAAGGCCATATGCCCGGCTCCATTCTGATCCCGCTGTTTGAACTTCGTAACAGAATAAACGAACTGGATAAAAGCAAGCGCTATGTAGTGTACTGTCATGGTGGTAGCCGTAGCGCGGTAGCCACACTGGTGCTGGCACAGAATCAATTCGACGTCGTCAGTCTTGAAGGCGGTGTTCGAGACTGGGAGCACCCACTTGAAACCTCGCATTAATTAATCGAGTGTTATCTTAATAAACAATCTAAAAAGGCCGGAATTCTCCGGCCTTCGTTTTATATATGGCGACGCAGGTATCAGTAATGGCATCTGCAGTAACTGAGCAAACACACGACAAATCAACCTGTCATATGTGATATTCCATGCCAGCTATTTCACTGTCAGATTTATTTCGTTGCCGGCTGTTCTGGCAAGCACTGCAATTAACCCGCATTTTATTTTCCATACAACCTTCCCATCAGGTGAAACGCACTTTCAGGTCGTCAACTGGCCAAGTCAGCAAAAAAAGAGTAGCGTATGCGTACCAATCGAGGAAAAGGCAATCATTTATGAGTAAAAATCAGAAAGAAAACTTTAACCCCGAAAAAGGATATGTGGCACTGCTGGGATGGAGCATCAACGCGGTTGAAGCTGCCGACCGCTTTGACCG
>JBFFND010000142.1:0-6254 GCA_041563375.1 Gammaproteobacteria bacterium
CGATGACTCGCATCAGCCACAAAAAAATGAAGCTCGGCGGCGTGAGCCCAAATATTGAACCCACCAGGGACGAAGTCATCAAAGACCTGGTTCGATGTGGTTACCTGAAAGCCGCAGACATCGCGGAACGCTTTGCTGGCGTACAGGTCGACCCCGCAACCGACCCCAATATCGTTGGTGGTGCCGGCAGCATATTCTCTAGCGCCGAGTTCAATGGTGATAGAGAGTTCCAGAAAACCGCATCGGTTATGAAAATGGTGATCGATGGCCATGCCGGCGCTGGCTGCATCACAATGGGCGGTTATGATTACCATACCGGCGATCGCCAGGCCGGTGAAAACCGTGATCTTCGAGCTGGCCGCTGTATCGGCGCCTGCCTGGAATATGCACAGCGAATGAGCCAGCCAGTGATGATCTATGTATTTAGCGACGGCTCGGTCGCCAGCAACGGCATGATCGACGACAGCCTGCCCAGCGCAGGCGAACTGGGTGGCCGCGGCAAAGGCCAGTGGACGGGTGACAACTCCTCTACCGCCTGCTCCTTCTACCTGGTGTTTGACCCCAATGCCAATATTAATATGTATAGCAATACCAGCCTGATCGACCACCGACAGGTTGGACGTTTTTCTTCCGATGGTTCAGTGGTTACCTCATCATCCCCGGCGGCTAACAACGTCAATCTTCTGGTGAACACGGTGATTGCCAACTACATGTCACTGAACGGTGATCTGGCACAGTTCTCAAGTCTGTTCCCGGGCCATGGACTGGGCGACTACGAACAGTATATTTCTTTCTCGCAGATTCTATAGTCCGTTGTCAGATGCCGGTTAACTGTTCACACCACACGTGTCGTAAAGCAGGTTTTAAACGCCACCTGTGGCGTTTTTTTCTGCTAACAGCAATCTCAACTAGCAGCCTCTACGCTCAGGCATCCTGGTTTAAATACCAGGATGCCATTATGGGCACACACATCCAGGTTGAGCTATTCAGTTCTGATAAAGCTGCCGCTGACAGCTGCAGCCGCCAGGTCTTCAATGAAATGCACCGCATCGACAACCTGATGAGCCCTTATATTCCCAGTAGCGAACTTGCCAGGCTCAACGCCCAGGCTCA
This sequence comes from Gammaproteobacteria bacterium, assembly GCA_041563375.1. GTDB lineage: Bacteria > Pseudomonadota > Gammaproteobacteria > SZUA-229 > SZUA-229 > SZUA-229. The sequence goes on from JBFFND010000142.1 coordinate 1,114, forward strand.
TCAGCAGGCGACTGTGGTTAGCAAGGAATTATTCGACTTAATCGACCGCTCGATTTATTTTTCTGAACTTACCCAGGGTGCATTCGACATTACCTATGCCAGCGTCGGTTACCTTTATGATTATCGTCACGCAAAAAAACCAGACGATGACAACATCAAACAAAACCTTGAAGCGATTAACTACAGGCACATTATTCTCGATGCCTCTGAACACAGTGTAAAATTCCGTCACAAAGACACAAAGATTGACCTCGGCGGTATAGCCAAAGGCTATGCCGTGGATAATGCAATTCAGCTGATTAGAAACTGTGGCGTAAACAATGCCCTGGTCAGTGCAGGCGGTGACAGCCGTATTCTCGGTGATAAAAATGGCAAGCCCTGGGTAATGGGAATTCAGCACCCGCGTAATAAAAACCGTGTCGTGGTAAGTATTCCACTGAGGGATAGTGCAATTTCAACCTCGGGTGATTATCAACGTTATTTTATTCAATCAGGCAAACGCTATCACCACATTATCCAGCCACAAAATGGTCGTCCTGTAGACCACACATGGAGCGCCAGTATCCTCGCCGATAACGCACTCACATCTGATGCACTGTCCACCTCTGTCTTTGTCATGGGAACAGAAAAAGCATTACAGTTAATCAACTCACTGGAACATACTGAAGCAATCATTATCGACAGCAAAGGCAAGATGCATTACTCCCATGGCCTAATGCCACCGACCCCTCATTAAGGAATATCGTTACAGGCTTAACACTATGTTCAGTATTAGATCATTCAACCTTTTCAGCATACACTTGCTACCTGGCTGCCTGCTCGGGCTTAGCCTGCTCAGTGGCTGTAGCGAAACCTCGCCCGGTGATGGTTTTAACCCGGGCATTGAAGAAACTGCACTGGTCTATGCAAAACGTACGATTCAGGTCAACGAAAATGACGGCTCATTTATACAACCAGATATTCGTGAACCGCTGGAATCAGCACCGGGTGGTGATATTTTTCTAAAACCCCGTTTCAGCCTCACTGCTGATGCCATTAACATTACGCAATCCGTTACCAATGGTCAGGGTGATGTCAGGGATATCAGTGTTTCCCATGATGGCAGAAAAGTTATTTTTTCACTATTACCTGAAGACCCAAACCCCAATGATAACGACGACCCTAGATGGTCAATCTATTCCTATGATGTAGAAACCGCATCATTAAACCGTGTTATTGAATCAAATATTGTCAACGACGAAGGCGATGACATTGCACCGCATTTCCTGCCTGATGGACGAATCGTTTTTTCATCTAATCGACAGAGCCGGTCTCGCTCCATTCTACTGGACGAAACTTTAAGCAAGCCACAATTTTCCTATGTCGATGAAAATCGCAGAACCAAAGCACTGGTGTTACACACCATGGATGCCGATGGTACGAATATCAAACAGATATCCTTTAACCAGAGCCATGATTTAGGCAGTTCTGTACTGGAAAATGGCCGGATCCTGTTTAGCCGCTGGGATCACTTCCACAACGAAGATCGCATGAGCCTGTACACCATTGCACCAGACGGCACTGACCTGCAACCCTACTTTGGCACCCACGATGAAAGCCACCGGGATGCCGATGGAAATACCATTCACTTTATCTCACCTCGTGAACTTCCCAATGGCGAAATCATGGCTATCACCCGCCCCTATGATGACACTTTTGGTGGTGGCGACCTTGTAATCATCGATGCGCGCAATTTTATAGACCTGAACCAGACCACTTTTTCCAACATTGGTGCATTCAGCACGCCGGCTATTCGCAAGGCAACTCAGACCCTCATCAACAATGATGGCGAACTTTCATTGCAGGGTCGCTATGCGGATTTCTTTCCACTGAGAGATAACACTGATCGCGTTCTGGTAAGCAAAGGTATTTGCCAGGTCGACATAGATATTGGAAATACTCCCAATACACCACTACTCGAGACGCACCCCTGTATCGAACCTTATCTTTCTGATGCAACTGCAGTAGAAAGTTACCCATCCTTTGGCATCTGGATTTACGACCTCAATGCCCATACAGAAAAACCACTGGTGATCGCTGAACCAGGTAAATACCTGACCAGCCCGGTCGCTGTACAGCCGAAAAACCGCCCAACTATACTGGTTGATAAAACCGTCGATGAAATCCTGGAAAGCGAAAACCTCGGCCTGCTAAAAATACGTAGCGTCTATGATTTTGGTGACCAGCTCTTTGATAACTGTTTCTTCTCTGTCTGCAGTGATGCCAGCGTCGCTTCGGTCATGGATTACGCAGACCCTGCCATCGCAAATGCCAGCCAACGCCCGGCGCGTTTTATCCGTATTGTCAAAGCCGCAGGCATCCCCTTACGCAACGACCCGGATCTGGCCGATCCGCCTGGCATTTCCAATAGAGCGTTCGGACCCAACACACGTTTACGCATGAAAGAAATTATTGGCTATAGCATGATTCAGCCAGATGGTTCAGTAGCGATCAAAGTTCCTGCGGATGTGGCTTTTTATTTCGATATTCTCGATGATCAGGGCAGGAAAATTAATCCTCGCCATAATAACTGGCTCCAGGTTAAGCCAGGCGACACGCTAGAGTGCACTGGCTGTCACAGCCATAGCGTGACTGCACCAGAGCTACCCGTGGCTCATGCACGGACCGATGCAGAAGCTCCCGGTATTAACCCCGGCGCACCGAATGATGGTTTCGTCTATAGCAACACACAAAACCCGGCGACCCTGGCACCTTACTTTGCTGACAGTGGCGACACCATGGCAGAAGCGCTCAACCGAGCAGAAGCCAGCCAGAACAATGAGAGTTCTATTACACCGAGTGTAAACCTGGTTTATAGCGACCTCTGGACAGACCCTGCTGTACGCGCGCCTGACGCTGCCTACAGCTTTACCTACCGGGGTCTTACGGATGGTTTAACAACCCCAGCTCCCACCACAGTTGCCTGTGAAACAGAGTGGAGTGCCAACTGCAGAATTGTCATTAATTATCAGGAGCATATACAGCCGATCTGGGAGGTCGACCGGGGCGTGAATACCTGTACCAGCTGTCACAGCTCCAAAGACAGTATGGATGCCACCATGTTGCCGGCTGCACAACTCGACCTGTCGTCTGAAGTCTCCGACGAAGAAGCCCAGCATATCGAATCCTACCGTGAACTGGTGTTCAGTGATAACTTCCAGGATCTGCTCGGTGGCGTTCTGGTAGATCGCACCATCAGCGTGCCTGCACTCGATGGCAATGGCGAGCCGATTCTTGATATTAATGGCAACCCTACATTTGAGGATATTCCTGATCCTGCTCTGCGACTGTCCCCTTCGGTACGGCCATCCGGTGCAAGAAACAGCCCCTTTATGGAAAAGCTTACAGAAACTGAACTGGATGCAGGAGCGAGCCTGTCGCCGGCAACGGTGAACCATGCTAACATGCTGACTCCAGCTGAATTACGCTTAATTTCAGAGTGGATTGATATTGGTGCTCAATATTTTAATAACCCATTCGATCCATTGGTTCCTGAAAATTAATAGACACAATCAAAACCGGGCTCAACTCGCTTAATGGAAGCGACTAAGCGTTTTTTTATGCGTAAAATAATGACATCGATATTTATGCTTTTCGCTTTAAGCACAAGCAGTTTTGCAGCCGAACAGGATTCGTTCCAGACGGTCAAAATCGCTGACCCTTTTATCGAAATGCATACTGGCCCCGGTACTGGCTACCCTGTATTCTATATTATGGAACGTCACGCCACCATCGAGATACTCTACCAACGTGCCAACTGGTACAAGATACGTAACCCGGAAGGAAAATACGGCTGGGTGCCACGGCATCAACTGGCGAAAACACTATCACTTGACGACACGCCAGTTTTTTTTTCTGAAATCACCCATGAGGATTTTGCATCTCGACAATGGGAATCAGGCGTACTCGTCGGTAATTTTGGTGGCGCACCGGTATTTTCTGCCTATAGCTCATACCAGTTTAACCAGGGTATGTCTGCTGAATTCAGCCTTTCCAAATCCATTGGCGATATCTCCAGCAGCCTGCTTTATAAGATCGGCGCGGTAATGCAACCATTTACTGAATGGGACTACTCGCCGTTTTTCCAGCTATCAGCAGGCATTATAGATGTCACCACATCAGCGACTGCCGCTGCAAATAATGACCCTACGAACCAGTTTGCCAGTGTCAGTATTGGACTACGAAAACACCTTACACAGAAAATTATTTTAAGGCTTGAATATAGCGAATACCGAATTTTTTCTGCCACCAGCACCAACGACAACAATGAGGATCTGCAAGAATGGAAAATAGGATTCGCCGCCTTTTTCTGAGCATACTGGGATTATTATCGCTATTCTCCCAGTCATCGGCTTTTGCTGTGGAACTCAACGATGACAACTCAATTTCGCCAGTGATTCGCCCTGAAATTACGCGCATGGAATTTGACGAAGCAAAAATAGAATCTGATAATTTCCAGATCATTGCATCAATGGGTTTATTAAGCATTGAAGATTTCGAAACCAATGCACTGGTGGGCTTCAAAGTTTCATATCATTTATCGGAAAGTTTTTTCGTAAATACTGAATTTGGCCTGTCAGCCGCTGGAACCAGCAGTGCGGAAGTGTTGCTGCCGGGAACAACCATACTTTCTGATGATGAGAAAGACTATACCTACTATATCATCGGCCTGGGCTATGACCTGTTCCCCGGTGAAGTTTTTATGACAGACAAGACAACCTTTAATACCGCTTTTTACCTGTATGCGGGTACCGGCAATACCGAATTTGCGGGCTCTGATCATTTTACCTTAAGTTTCGGCGCAGGATTCAGGGTCACCGCCTCAGATCATTTCTCGTTTAGCCTGGATATACGTGACCACACATTTGATATTGATGTACTGGGCGCGGATAAACTTAGCAATAATATTGAAATATCACTCGGCTTAGGAATGTATTTTTAAAGTATTGTTGAATGAATAACATGACACATAGACCCCTCGCCAGAGCTATTACGCAGACCAGCATCTTACTACTGGCTCTGATATGGCATGCTTCCACTTATGCCCAGGCAGAACCACAACAGGCTATAAACTTCACACTTAAAAGCCATACCAGTAAAAA
>JBFFND010000143.1:0-6242 GCA_041563375.1 Gammaproteobacteria bacterium
CAAGCCCTGAGTGCCTTGCTGGTCCGATGCGTTAATCGTGGGCGAACTCATGTTTTCTTTCAGATTTTCTGCCAGCTCATTGCGGTCCTCTTCTATATCTGTGGCATAAACCGGCGTTTCTGTTTTTTCATTAGCCGGCGCTTCCTTGCCAGATACGTTTTTTGATGGCGTGCTGTCACCCACCATATTTAGAATATTATACAGTTCCTCAATTGCCTCATTAGTCACCTGGCCCATACCAATTGACTGCATCAAAGCCTGCGAGGTATCGAAGGGGTACTGCCCGTATTCGTCGACATAGTCATTGATTTGCTGGTTGAGAAAGGCCGTGCTGGTATCACGATCCACGCGAATGCGGTTATCCCGGTAAAACAGCATCAACTCGTTGAACAGCTGGTTGATCTTGCTCTGTGGTAATGCACCGACCTGCAACAGCAGATTAAACTGCTCGACAATATCTGCCGGATAATCCTTGAAACGACGAAAAAATACACTGAGGAAACGATCCAGTGTCAGGGCGATTTCCTGTTTGCTGAAATCGCCATCTTCGATGTAATCAATCATTGACTGCTTGTGATCTTCCAGCACCTGTTTTTTTCGTGTGCGTGCGGCCTGCTGGTATTTGATCTTTAGCTGCCGGGTCTGTTCGGAGACAGGCTCATTGTCCGTCGAACGCCGACGCTGGGGCGGTTGATCTGATGGCCCGGGAGAATCCTCTGGCAACTGCTCGGATAATGGCGCTGGGGACGGCAGCTTTACCGAGCTATGGACGTCCATCAGAGGCTCATCGACCTGTTCAAGCGAGGTGATTTGTGCTCGCCAGCCATCGCTCAGGGTCACGTCATTCTGCTGCTGCCTGATCAATGATGTCAGGCTACGACCCAGCCGGTCAAAACAGATACTGGCCAGGGTTTGCGGACGATACACCCGCACCGGCACCTGCGAGCATACCGCCGAAGACACCAGCGGATCACGACTGACATAGCCCAGATAAGCCGGATGGTAACCAATGTATTTGGCTACCGCCGCGGAGAAGCGCTTAAAGACCTTGCGCGCGCCCAGTTCAGATTCAGCCTGGTTCACCACCACATTGATCCGTTTGCGGTATTGCCGCTTACGCAGCATGCGCAACAGAGAGAAGGAATCGGTAAGCGAAGTAGGCTCGGGGGTGACCACCACGATCATCTGCTGCGCCGCCTGAATAAAGTCCAGCACATTGTCATGAATGCCCGCCGAGGTATCTACCAGGATCACGTCATACTGGTGTTCCAGCTCTGACAGGGCTCTGAGCAGACGCAACTGGGCATGTTGATCCAGCGTATTGAAGTCGGTAATGCCGGAGGCCCCCGGTATCAGACTGATGCCATGGGAACGCACCACAATCTCCGCAATGGTTTTTTCCCCATCGAGTACGTGCTGCAGCGTATAGAGCGGTGTTTCCCGCAGTAGAATATTGATATTGGCGAGATTGGTATCGGCATCAAACAGACAGACGTGCTTGCCCTGCCGTGCCATGGCAATGCCCATATTGACCGTCAGGGTGGTTTTACCTACCCCGCCCTTGCCGCTACTAACCGCGATAACTTCGGTTTTATTCTGATTCATTTCCAGCCAGTTCCCGTCCCAGCCGCCATTTTACGGCGTAGTGAGCAGCAGCGCCATTCACAGTTGCTGACTTTCCCTTACCCATAACAGAAAACTCAGGAATTTCAGTGAATTAAGGTGTATATTCATTATATCTAATATTGAAAAAACAACTTATATCGCAGCAACAGAGTGCATTCTAAGTAGATAAATCTGCAATTGACGACTTTAATCAGGCGATGAGCGCCCTTTACACAGGGCCTGCAGCCATCGTGGGCTGAACTGGTGTTGAAAAAATACCCTTTCGTCGTTTTTCGCAGAAAACCGGCTTTTTATTTTAATTGATTCAGCGTGGTTTGATTGACAACGGTGGTTTTTGCAATAAAATTAATAAGATGCGAGATAAAGCGACTATATTACTTGAAGATATCGAGGCAAATAAACTGCCTTCGCTGCCCCACGTGCTGGTGAAACTGCTGCACGCCTGCCGCGACGAAGACATTTGCTTCGACAGGCTATCGGACATTATCAGCCAGGATGCCGCACTGTGCAGTAAGGTCATCAAGGCCGCTAATTCGCCGGTGTATGGACGCAGTCGCAACCTGGAGTCGCTTAAACACATTCTGATGTTCCTTGGTCAGGACACCATTAATTCAATTGCGATTACCGCCAGCATCAAACAGTTTTTTTCTGAATACAGCAACCAGAAGACCAGCTTCTTAAAAACCTTCTGGCATCACTCATTAACCTGCGCCACCATTGCCCGCTCACTGGCAGAACTCACCGCCTATCCTTATGCAGAAGAAGCCTATATTGCCGGGCTACTGCACGATATTGGCAAACTGATGATTGAGCCTAAAATGGATGCCGCTTACAAAACGCTACCCCACGGTATCTACCCTGCCACGCAGATATTACACAGCGAAGAAGAGACACTGGGTATAAACCACCCGGAGCTGGCCAGTATTATGCTGGAAAAATGGCATCTTCCGGACGTAATCTGTGATGCGATTCGTTACCACCATGCCGATATCGAAGACATACAACAATCACATCAGCTTGCGAAAATCATTCATCTGTCCAGCCTGCTGGCATCCCACTTCAGCGAAAATGATCACGCCATTAAAACCGATGCTGCAATTCGCCTGTTCGATATTTCTGAATCGATTATTAACGAACTGGTAGAAACTGCCACACAGAAAAGTCATAAGCTGGCGGCCTCCATGGATATTGACATAGGCGATACGGAAACCAGCCGTAATAAGGATGAAGCAAAGCAGATACTACTGGCTGAAGAAGTGCGTGACCATGCACTGGTGCAGAACAGTCAACATCACATCACCAGTGATTCTGCTGAAATTTATAAGGCAATGCAGCAATCGGTGAGCCTGTTATTTGGCATCAGTAACAGCCTGCTGCTGGAGCTTGATGAAACCCAGCAAAACCTGCAGATGGCACAAAACCAGTACATCAGCGACAGTCGACTGCTGGATAACCTGAGCGTCCGCCTGAACAGCGACTGCATGATTAGCAGAAGTCTCAGGCAGATGCAGCTCAGTGACAGTTTTTCTGCCGCACAGGACAACGCACTGAGCATTCTAGATCAACAGGTTGCACACGGTTTAAAAACCGACGGCTTTATTTGCGTACCCATTACACAGGCTGCCATACCCTATGGTGTGCTGTTGCTGGGATGTAACCAGCAGCAGTCAGCGGCGTTACTCAAAGGTAAAAAACTGATTCTTCTGTTTGCCAACGACATGGCAGACAAGCTACAACAGCACCATGACTACCTGAAAAAACTGCAGGACATAAACGAGCATAACAGTGACCAGTTTTTATTGCGTGCACACAAAATTGTACATGAAACCAATAACCCATTAACCGTTATTCGTAATTACCTACAACTGCTGTCGAAAAAAATTAACGACAATGATGAAATCAGCAGTGACCTGAACATTATCAAACAGGAAATTGATCGTATCAGCAACATTATAGTGCGCTGCAAGGACTCACTGGACAGCGATATCAGTGAAATATCCAGTGTTGACATCAACAGTATTGTCAGCGACCTGATCGACCTGTTTAAATCCTCTCTATTCAGCACACACAATATCAAATCAACATTAAAGCTGGATAACGGACTTAAAAGCATCGCCTCTGACAAGAATTATATAAAACAGATTCTGACCAATTTAATCAAAAATTCGGTTGAAGCTATTCAGCAGAATGGCGAAATCAGTATTTCGACAGGGAGCATTAACATCAATGGAAGGAACTATATCGAACTGAAGCTACATGACACAGGACCAGGCATACCGGATGAAGTGATGAAAAACCTGTATAAGCCTGTTATCAGCACCAAAGGAAGCCAGCATTCAGGACTGGGCTTGAGCATTAGCAAAAGCCTTGTAGACAAAATTAATGGCAGTATTAGCTGCACCACCAGCAAATCAGGCACCACTTTTAGCGTGCAGATTCCCGTGAAAACCTGAATAAACGTCCTTATATAATAAAAGGTCATAAAATGACAAACGATAACAGCAACATTAATTCATACAGGGCCAACAGACACTTGAACCTACTACCAGAAAATCCAGAAATAATTCTCGTAGTTGATGATGAAAAACATCAACAGGACAGCCTGATGCAACTTATGGCACAGCAGGGTTATCTGGTTGATTCTGCCAGCGATGGTTCAGAAGCCATCGAGAAGCTGAAACACGAAAACATTGGCATTATTCTACTTGACCTGAATATGGGCGGTTCGAATGGCGAACATGTAATGCAGTTTATTACTGACAATGAGCTGAATACGGCAGTTATCGTGGTCAGTGGAGAAACCTCCTTTGAAGCAGCAGAAAACGCACTTAAATATGGCGCTTACGACTTTATCAGCAAACCCTACTCGCTGGACAACCTGTTAAATTCAGTTAACAACGCGATAAAAAAACGTCAGCTGGAAGCAGAAAATCTCCGCATGCAGGCACAACTGCGTGAATCTGAAAAATTGCATCGCTACATTGTTAATAAATCACCCGACATTGTTTATATTCTAGACAGCCAGGGACGCTTTACCTTTATCAATAAGCGTGTAGAAACCCTGCTTGGATACAAGATGAAGGAAGTCATCGGCAAGCATTACTCCGAGTTGATTCACGAAGAAGACCTCGACAAGGCACAATTCAAATTTAATGAACGTCGCACCGGCAAACGTGCCAGCATCAATATTGAACTGAAGTTGAAGTGCAAGAACAGAGATCAGACGATAAACTTCGACAACCGCCTGTTACCCATTGAAATCAACTCCGTAGGCGTTTATCGCTCACAGGATGAAGTTAAATCGAAAAAGTTTGTCGGCACCTATGGCATTGCCAGAGATATCAGTGACCGTATTGAAGCGGAAGAAATCATCCGCTTCCAGGCCTATCATGACATGCTCACTCGCCTGCCCAACCGCACCTTATTAAAAGATCGCCTGCATCAGGCAATTGCCCACGCCAAACGCAACCAGAGCAAGCTATCAGTGATGTTTCTTGACCTGGATCGCTTCAAGGTTATTAACGATACGCTGGGACACCTTGTGGGTGATCGCCTGCTACAGGCAGTTGCCATGCGCCTGCGTCACTGTCTGCGCGAAGGAGACACCCTGGCACGTATTGGTGGCGATGAATTCACCCTGTTGTTGCCAGAAGTGAATAGCAAACAGGATGCCGAGGTAATAGCCAGCAAAATCATCAAATCGCTAAAGTTGCCTTTTAAAATCGACACCCATGAATTGTTTGTCAGCACCAGTATTGGTATTTCACAATACCCCGACGATGGACAGACAATGGAATCGCTGATCAAACATGCCGACATTGCCATGTATTCGGTTAAGGGCCGCGGTAAAAACGGCTATGATTTTTATCATAATAATATGCTGGATGCCTACTCCAAACACCTGTCACTGGAAAACGATCTGCGCCGCGCCATGGATGACAACCAGTTCAAGATTTACTACCAGCCACAGATTAATATTGAAACCAATGAAGTCTTTGCCATGGAAGCATTGATCCGCTGGCAGCACCCTGAACGCGGTCTGATTTCCCCCAGTGAATTTATCCAGCTGGCAGAAGAAACTCATTTGATCAAACAGATTGGTAACTGGATGATTGAAAACTGCTGCGCTGAATTACGCCGCTGGCGTGAAATGGGGCTGGACACAGTACGTGTCGCGATTAATGTATCGTCTATACAACTGGAACAGGATGATTTTGTTGAGTTTATTTTAAGTACACTGCGCAAAAACAATATTCCCGGCGAATTTATCGAAATTGAAATCACCGAAAACACCTTGATGCACGACACCGAAGACGGTATTGATAAGTTACGTGCACTCAGCCACCACGGTATCAAGATCGCAATTGATGACTTTGGTACGGGCTATTCATCACTAAACTATCTAAAGCGCCTGCCGATTGATACGCTGAAGATTGATCAGTCGTTTGTCAGGGATATGTCGAATAGTGATCAGGACTCATCAATTATCAAAGCCATTATCGCGATGGCCAAGGGCCTTAATCTGAATATCATTTCTGAGGGCGTGGAAACTGAAGCGCAATTGCAACAATTAAAATCCTGGCGCTGTCAGAATATGCAGGGCTTCCTGTTCGGCC
>JBFFND010000144.1:0-6242 GCA_041563375.1 Gammaproteobacteria bacterium
ACGCTGTTTTTAAATGAGTGGCCACTGACGCATCAGAGACCATATTGATGAACCCGTGCCAGCAGACAAGACAAACGGAAAGCAGGCGCCACACAAATCCATAAAACGAGCCCAACATATTAACATTTTCTTATGTTAGGGTCGATGTGCAATATTTCACGGGCATCTGCAGTTTTATCACAAAAACTGGGCTTTACTCCTCTGCATGAGCAACAAACGTAAACCTGCCAGCCCCACACAAGTCGATCAATCCCGGCTCACCCTGGTGCTGGACCAGGGCTCCCATGCCAGTCGACTCGCGCTGTTTACCCCCACGGGGGCGCTACTACAGATCGATAGCCAGCCGGTCAGCAGCCGTACACGGGGCTCGTTTATCGAACAGGATGCAGATCAAATTTTGCAGTCACTGGAGCAGTTACTGCACCGCCTACCGACGCAGCAGCTGAGACATATCAGCCACAGCGGCATCTGCACACAGCGCTCAACACTGGTGGCCTGGGACAGGCACAGCGGTAAGGCGCTGTCACCGGCGATCAGCTGGCGGGATCAGCGCGGCCAGGCACAGGTCGAGCAACTGCGCCAGCAGGGGCTGGGACCGAAGATTCACCAGCTCAGCGGCCTGCCCCTGTCAGCCCACTATGCCGCCAGCAAAATACACTGGCTGCTTGCTCACAACCCACAGGTACAACAGGCCCTGCAGGCACAGACCCTGTGCATCGCTCCGCTGGCCAGTTATCTGCTGTTTCATCTGTTACAGCAAGCACCCTGTGTGATTGACCACAGCAATGCACAGCGCACCCAGCTGATGGATATTCAGCACCTCGACTGGTCATCACAACTGCTTGGGGCGTTCCAGATTCCCGCCCAGGTTTTACCCACATTAAGCCCTGTGCTGGCGGATTATGGCCGACTCAAACTGGCGGATATCCCGCTGTATGCTGTCTGTGGCGATCAGAACGCGCTGCCCGCTGCCTACCCACCGCTCGCACCGGAGGATTGCCTGGTCAATGTCGGCACCGGCGCGTTTGTGCTGTCACCACAACCGGAAAAGCCTCCGGCGCAGCGCCTGTTACGAAGCCTGTGCTACAGCGATGCAGAACAGGTGCATTTTCTCAGTGAAGGCACCGTCAACGGTGCTGGCGCGGCACTCGACTGGCTCAGCCAGCAATTACCTCAGGCCTCGCTGTATCAGCAGTTACCGCAATGGCTGGCGGAAATCAGCGAGCCACCCCTGTTTATCAATACGCTGGCCGGGCTGGGTTCGCCCTGGTGGTGTGATGCAGGTGAGGCGGAATTTACTGGCGCTGGAAAACTGTCAGCGCCACAGAAATACGTCGCACTGATCGAGAGCATTGTGTTTCTGATCAGCCATAACCTGCAACAGCTGGCGCAACCAGCGCAGCGCATTCTAATCAGCGGCGGACTGAGTCAACTGGATGGTCTGTGCCAGAAGTTATCAGACCTGAACCAGGCCTCGGTGCTGCGATTTGCACACAGTGAAGCTAGCGCCCGTGGCTGCGCGAACCTGGCCAATCAGCGTACACAGCACGGCAACAGCCAGTGGCAGCACCTGACCGTGCAACAAGCCTTCACACCGCAGCAAAACCACGGCTTAACACAGCGTTATGCACATTTTGTCGGAGAATTACGCAAGCGCTGCAGGAGCGACTAAACTCATTGATAACAAACTATGTAACCCCGGATAAATTAGTACGGATAAATTGATATGCCAATACCACACCTTGTAGCGCACCGCGGCATGATGGAGAGCTACCCGGAAAACACCCTGATTTCACTGCAGTCGGCACTGCAGTGTGGCGCTTCCTACATTGAATTCGATGTGCAATGCACCGCCGATGGCGAGCTGGTTGTGTTTCACGACGTGGATCTGCAACGCACCACCGGCATTCAGGGCAACCTGTTTGAAATGAGCTACGCGGAGTTAAAGAATATACGCGCGCACGAACCAGAGCGCTTTTCACTGGCCTTTTTCAACCAGCGCATTCCCCGCCTCAGCGAAGTGGTTCAGTTGCTGCAGAATTACCCCAAGGCGACTGCCTTTGTAGAAATCAAGGAAGCCACACTGCAGCACTATGGCGTTGAAACCATTATGACTGAGTTGCTGAAAACACTGGATATTATCCATTCGCAGTGCGTCATTATTTCCTATGACCAGGATGCAATCAGCTATACCCGAAAACACAGCGACTTCCAGACCGGCTGGATACTGCATAATTACGATGACCTCAGCCACCATGTGGCAAAAAACCTGGCGCCGGATTACCTGATTGCCAACCACCGAAAAATTCCGCTCAATATGGACCCCTGGCCCGGCAACTGGCACTGGATGGTGTACGATGTGACCGATCCGGAACTCGCGTTGCATTATGCCAGCCATAATATTCCACTGATCGAAACACGGAATATCTGCGGCATGCTGGAACACCCGATACTGGCACTCAATCTGATCTCCAACCAGGCACAAAATTAACCACTGATGCCCACCGATTATGATGTGGTCGTTATCGGCGCCGGTATTCAGGGCGCCGGTATTGCGCAGGCAGCGGCAAGTTGCGGCTACCGCACCCTGCTACTGGAAAAACAGGCGCGGGCCGGCATGGGCACTTCATGCAAATCCAGCAAGCTGATTCACGGCGGCCTGCGCTACCTGGAAAGCGCGCAGTTTGCACTGGCACGGGAAAGCCTGCAGGAACGCAGGCGTCTGCTACGCAATGCACCGCAGCTGGTAAAGCTGATTCCGTTTTATCTTCCGGTATACAAATACAGCACGCGCCCACCCTGGCTCATCTGGCTGGGCCTGAGTATTTATAGCCTGTTCAGCAGGACACCTTTTCGCATTATAAAGCGCCAGCAATGGGGCACACTGGATGGTCTGCAGACACACAATCTGCGTCAGGTTTTTCAGTACTATGATGCGCAAACCGATGATCAACAGCTCACACAAAGCGTAGTTGCGTCGGCTGCTAAACTGGGAGCCAGGGTTGAATTTGAGGCAGATCTGCTTGATTCAAACTACACACATCACCATCAGCTGCATTACCGAAAACAGAACCAGGACTGCCATATCAGCACACACTACCTGATAAATTGCAGTGGTGCATGGGCAATGCAGACGCAGCAAAAAATTCAACCCTTGATGCCATTACCACAACTGGATCTGGTGGCCGGCAGCCATATTGTTATCAGGCGCCCGCTCAAACAGGGTGCCTATTATTTACAGGCCAGTGATCAGCGCATGATTTTTGCCATGCCATGGAAACAACAGATGACCTTAATCGGCACCACGGAAAGACATTACACTGGCGAGATAGAACAGTTACAGCCTGAAGATAAGGAAATTGATTACCTGCTGGAAAATTATAACCGACACTTCACTCCGCCAGCAGACAGGAGAGATATCTTTGAGAGCTTTGCCGGTTTACGGGTGTTACAGGATGCGACTGACAGTGCATTTAATGCGTCACGGGATACAATCATTATAAGCAACCGGGACTGCCCGGGGCTGATTACGGTGACGGGTGGAAAACTCACCACCTATCGTGCAACCGCTGAACAGGTGGTATCAAGTATCAAGCTCCCGGAACAGGGGAAATGCAACAGCAAGCGAAGCCGTCATGAAAAACTGTATCCCCCTGCCACAGACAAAAACTGGTAGCCATGTATAAAATCAGTGCCTGGCTTTATGTGACGACACAGACACATCCATTGAAACAGCTTCTGCCTCACTGATTTGCTGTAGCGGATCCTGTTCCGGCTGGTCGCGGTATGTTTCACGAATCTCGTAAAATGCATCGAGATTTGCAAAGAACAGATCCACCAGATTCGGATCAAAGTGCAGGCCGGCCTGCTGCCTGATCTGCGCCAGAATATCTTCATCATTCCAGGCTTCCTTGTAACAGCGTTTTGAGCCCAGCGCATCGAACACATCCGCCAATGCGGTGATACGCCCATAGATATGAATATCTTCCTTTTCAGCGGCTGCAGGATAACCACTGCCGTCCCATTTTTCATGGTGCTGCAGCGCAATAATCGCTGCGGTCTGCATAATCGGACGCTGACTGTGCTTTAACATCTCATGACCAATAGTCACATGGGTTTTCATAATTTCGAATTCATCCGCCGTAAGGCGACCTTTTTTATGCAGTATGGCATCGGGTATACCGACTTTGCCGATATCGTGCATTGGCGATGCCATGGCGATCATATCCGCTTCATAATCATCCAGTCCCGAGAGCTGCGCCAGTAAACGCGAATATTCTGCCACCCGTTTAACATGCAGGCCGGTTTCTTTTGAGCGGGTTTCACCAATGGACCCCATGGTAAAGATAACTTCTTTCTGGGTTTCAATAATCTCCCGGTTCAACACGGTCAGTTCGGCCATAGCATTATCAATTACTGCCTGTTGCGAATCCTCGAACGCCTTCAGTTTTAAGTGGGTTTTAATACGTGCCAGCAGCTCCGCCGCGGTAAATGGCTTGGTTACATAATCCTGGCCACCCGCCTCAAAGGCTTCAAGCAAACTTTGTTCATCGGTTTTAGCGGTAAGAAAAATCACCGGAATATCACCCGCCAGATTATCACGCTTAATTTCTCGACAAACATCATAGCCACTCATACCGGGCATCATCACATCCAGCAACACCAGGTCAAAACGGTTTTCCTGCAGCATATCCAGCGCACGCAGACCACTGGTTGCATAGGAAATATCATATGCCTGATCAGCCAGCAAATGTGCTACCACCTGAATATTTTTCGGACTGTCATCAACAATCAGTATTTTAAACAGCCTATTCATGCTGACTCACCTTCAATACCTGAATTGCCGACAGCAAGGCTGCTAGCATTTTTTGTGATTGCTCCACATCAAATACCTGGTTGGCTTTACGTAAAGCGGAAATCATAGAACGAAACTGCGGCAAGTCATAGACTTTTTCGAGCGCACATAGATCACCTAACAAGGCGTCCATACTGGCGAAGTTACCCCGGTTGCGAGTATTTTCCATGACGGCTTCATATTCTATTAACTGCTCAATAAATGCACGATCAGCAGCGGCCAGCTCAGCCGACAGGGGATCAACCTGCAGTGCCTCATCCTTTGCTACCTGGGCAACCGTATCTGATTGCAGAAAATGACTTAATGCCTGCATCAGTTTTTGCGAACTCAAGGGCTTATATAAAACAAAATCGAATACACCACGTTTTTTGTCTGCGCGTTTATCCTCAACAACCGATGCCGTAACCGCAATCACCGGAATCGACTGAATATCTTCATCCGCCTTAATAATTTTTGTTGCCGCTATACCATTCATAACCGGCATGCGCACATCCATTAGAATCAGATCTGGCTTTTCCTGTCGTGCCTGCGTGATAGCCTCCTCACCATTCGATGCATGCAGTATTTCAAACGGCTGCGAAGCAAGGTACTCGGCGATCAGGGTTCTGTTAACTTCCAGGTCATCCACAATCAGCAATCTGGCAGGCTTAAAACGAATCTGCTTTACAATTTTTTCACGGCGACTGCTATCATCGGCAATAATCACCTCCGGTGTTATCAACAATAACTCGAAGCAGCTGCCTGCACCTTTTGCACTGGAAACAGATAATTTCGCGTCAAGCTTTTCCGCCAGACGGGCACTAATGGCTAGCCCCAGGCCCACACCCCCAAACTCACGGGTACTTTGATCATCCTGTTGCACAAAAATATCAAAAATAGTTTCCTGATCTTCTTTCGCGATACCAATCCCGGTATCCGCTACAGAAATTTTAAGACTGGAGAACAGATCATCAGCGTGCTCCGGCGCATAGCTGCAGGTGATGGTGACTTTACCCTGATGGGTAAACTTAACCGCATTATCCACCAGATTAAACAGGATCTGCCGTAAGCGAAGCTCGTCACTGAATACAACTTCAGGCACCGATTCGTCTATCTGTAGCTCAAGCTTCAGACCTTTTTCCTGTGCAGAAATCTGGTAGACATCTTTAAGGTCATGCAGCAATTGCCACACATAAACCTTGTCGACATCAATTTTCATTTTTCCGGCTTCGATTTTCGATAGATCCAGAATATCATTTATCAGGCTCAACAGGTTTCGACCGCCTGACTGAATCGACTTAACGTAGCCCATTTGCTGCTCGTTTAATCCACTGTTGGCCAGCACATCGGTAAAGCCAATCACTGCATTCATCGGCGTTCTGATTTCATGACTCATATTGGCCAGGAA
>JBFFND010000145.1:0-6217 GCA_041563375.1 Gammaproteobacteria bacterium
CTATTAACTTGTTCGGCTTATGCTTACCATCAAAATAGCGCATCATGCCGGCGCTGCCAATCACAAATAGCAGCACCACGATCAATACAATAATAAATACTTTCATCCGCGCTTTATTCCCTTTGTCGTGTCGTGAGTCGTTGGTCCTTAGTCGTTAGTCGGCAGTTATTAGCCTGACTAAAGACCAACAACTAAAGACTAACGACTGCTAGTAAGCCGACTTTAATTTAACATGCTTTCCAGGCTATTCCAGACATGGCTTAAAATAGTTGCCTGGGCTTCCGCCGTGGGATGGATACCATCCGCCTGCATCAGGGCGCCGTTACCACCCACACCATCGAGGATAAACGGCACCAGCTCGACATCGTTCTGCTCGGCAACCTTTTGGTAAACCTCATGAAAGGCCTCGGCATAACGCACACCGTAATTCGGCGGGATACGCATGCCTGCCAGCAACACCCTGGCACCGCTTGCCTGGCTCTGTTCAACCAGTTTCTCCAGGTTGCGCTGAATCAGCCTGAGCGGCAGGCCCCTTAAGCCATCATTGCCGCCCAGTTCGATAATCACAATCGCCGGTTGATATTTTTTCAGCAAGGCAGGTAAACGATTCAGGCCATTGCTGGTCATATCTCCACTGACGCTGGCATTTATAACTTGATAGCCATTTTTTTGTTGTGCTATTTTGACCGAGAGTAGCGATACCCAGCCCAGCTCCGGCTCAATGCCATACGCCGCACTGATACTGTCACCCACAACCAGTATGGTGTGTTTCGCCGAATCACCTGCACTGGCCAGATTAGACAGCGCCAGCAGGCAAATAAAAAGTACAGATCGAATCATGCAGATGTCCCGGAATATTGTAAGTGTTCAGAATTTAAGCAAGCAGGTAAACGCGGTTGACAGGGAAAGTGGCAAAACCATTGATATCCTGACCGGAGTCAATCTGGAAATCAAGTACGCTGAAAGTGTGGCCATTGTGGGCGCATCCGGTTCCGGAAAATCAACCCTGCTGGGGCTGCTGGCGGGGCTGGATGAAGCATCCGCCGGCGAGATCATTATTCATCAACAGAAGCTGTCGCAGCTTGATGAAGATCAACGCGCGCGTCTGCGCAGCGAGTCGGTGGGCTTTATCTTCCAGTCGTTCCAGTTACTGCCCAGCCTCACCGCGCTGGAAAACGTGATGTTTCCCCTGGAGTTGCAGGGCGATGCCAGTGCTGCCGAAAAAGCGCGCCAGCTGCTGGACCGGGTCGGCCTGGCTGAGCGATATGCCCACTACCCCAGGCAGCTGTCCGGTGGCGAGCAACAACGGGTGGCCATTGCCCGCGCCTTTGTCACCCAGCCCCAGCTGCTGTTTGCCGATGAACCCACCGGCAACCTGGACAAGGCCACCGGCGAAACCATTATCAATCTGCTGTTTGAAATGAACCGGGAAAAACAGACCACGCTGGTGATCGTTACCCACGATGACACACTGGCACAGCGCTGTGATCGCTGCCTGCTGTTACAGGATGGAAAACTGCAGCATGCTGAATGATATTAAACTGGGTGCACGCCTGCTGCTTCGCGACTGGCATGCGGGTGAGCTGAAAATATTATTACTGGCGCTGATTATTTCGGTGACCAGTATGAGTTCCATCGGCCTGTTTATCCAGCGCATCGAAGGTGCGATGCTGGACCAGACCGGCCAGTTTCTCGGTGCTAACCTGATACTCGAGAGTTCACGGGAAATCAGCGAGGAGATTAAACAGCAGGCACAGCAGGATCAGCTCGACAGCAGTCATGTGATCAGTTTTTCCAGTGTGATTGTCGCCAATGATCAATTCCAGCTGAGCCACATCAAGGCGGTGGATGATAATTATCCCCTGCTGAGTGAGATCCGCATCTCCGAACAGCTCTACGGCGATGAAGTGGCCCGTTCACATGGCCCGGCCAGAGGTGAAGTCTGGCTGGTGCCGCGGCTGTTTAACCTGCTTGGCATCCAGCTCGGTGATCAGATCGAAATCGGCCGGCATCAGCTCACCGTCAGCGCGGTACTCAAATACGATCCCGGCCAGGCGTTCAGCTTTATGTCGATTGCGCCCAAGTTGCTGATGCACATTGATGACATTGAAGCCACCGGCATTATCCAGCCCGGCAGCCGCATCAAATACCTGCTGGCCCTGGCCGGTGATGAAGCGCAACGCAAAACCTTTAGCCAGTGGTTAACACCCCGGCTTGAACAAAGCCAGAAACTGCTGGGTGGCACCGAAGGCTCGGAAGCGGTCAACAGCGCGATGCAGAAAAGCAAACAGTATTTGTCACTGGCGGCGATGCTCAGTGTGATGCTGTCGGGCATAGCGATTGCCATGGCCGCCAACCGTTACGGTGAACGACACTACAACCAGTCGGCTTTAATGCGTTGCATTGGTGCGCAACAGAAAAACATCATACGCATATTCACTGCACAGATCGTGATTATCGGTGTGATTGGCTGTTTAGCCGGCATCGTGCTCGGCTATATCACCCAGCTGGGTATAGTCGCACTGCTCGCTGAACTGATCAGCAGCGAGCTGCCTGCCGCTACACTCTGGCCATTGTTCAGCGGATTCCTCTCCGGCATGATTACCCTTGCCGGTTTCAGCCTGCCGGCGATATTACGTTTAAAATCCACGCCACCGCTTAAAGTATTGCGGGATGACCTGGCACCACTGTCACTCTCACTATGGCTGGTGTATGGCCTGGCGATTGGCAGCATTATCAGCGTGATGTGGTGGCAGTCGGGTAATCTGCAACTGACCCTGATGGTACTGCTGGGCACACTGGTGTGCGTGCTTGCACTGTACATTATTTCCAGCCTGTTATTCCGCGCCTGTAATACACTGATTCCACTGCTCAAGGGGCCATGGAAAGTGGGCCTGCAGCAACTGCTCCGACACAAGCAACGCAACCAGTTGCAACTGCTGGCACTGGGCCTGTCGATGATGGTGCTGATGCTGATATTCCTGATTCGCAATGACCTGATTATTCGCTGGCAACAGCAGTTACCGGAACAGGCGCCCAATCATTTTATTATCAATATACAGAGTGATGAAGTTGCGGGAATTAAATCATTTCTTGCGGAAAAAAATGTCAGCACCGAAGGCCTGTTCCCGATGGTGCGTGGCCGCATTGAAAAACTCAATGGCGTACCGATTAAAGAAACCGTGGCAGACAATGCCCAACTGGATAATGCACTGCGCCGCGAACTGAACCTGTCATGGAATGATCAGATGCAGCAGAACAACAGCCTGGTTGAAGGCCAGTGGTGGACTGAGGATAAAATCGGCAAGCCGTATATTTCTATTGAAGACGGCCTGGCACAACGACTGGGCGTGGGCATAGGTGACAGCATCACCTTTAAAATTGTCGATGAGGAAATCAGTGCCAGTATATTAAATATTCGCAGTGTGCAGTGGGATTCATTCCAGCCGAATTTTTATGTGATTTTTTCACCGGATATTATCAATGACTACCCGGTGACCTATATCAGCAGTTTCTATCTGCCCAAAACAGAAAAACAGACACTGAACGACCTGGTGCGCGTCTACCCCACCGTTACCGTGCTGGAAATCGATGACATTATGAACCAGGTGAAGGCGATTATGCAGCAGGTCAGCACCACCATTGGCTATGTCATGCTGTTTGTACTGTTCGCAGGTTTGGTTGTACTTGCCGCGGCACTGCAATCCACCATCGACCAGCGTATGCACGCCGCCACCATTATGCGCACCCTCGGTGCCAGCAAGGCGTTCCTGTCCAGAACCCAGTTCAGTGAATTTATAATCCTGGGTTATTTATCCGGCCTGCTGGCAGTGATCGCCACCGAGACCGTGGCCTATGGCCTGTATACCCGGGTGTTTCACCTGGGTTTTGAACTGCATCTGTCGCTGTGGCTATACGGGCCGTTACTCAGCAGTGCGCTGATCTTTGGCATCAGTCGTTTCTATATGCGTAAAGTCACCCGGCTGTCACCGGCGCGTATATTGCGCGAGGCATAACTATCGTCACGCTGTTATTCTTTCCCGTTGACACGCGTCGCGTGACACACTACACATGGTTTATGATTAAACCCTTTGCAGACAAACGCAGCCATGAGCTGTATACCTGATGAAAGAGCCTACGGTACACCGACGATTAACGCTTGCTCTCCAGGCAATACTGGTTGTCGGTTTTGTCGCTGAGCTCTGGGCTAAACAATGGTTTCCCGCTGTTATCACAGGCGCAATCATTTTAATCACCTTCGTGCCGCTGTTTGTAGCAAAAAAATTCCGTGTTTTTATCCCGCCTGAGATTGTACTGCTTTCAATCGCCTTTGTGTTTGCCTCACTGTTTCTGGGTGAAGTGCGTGGCTACTATGAACTTTACTGGTGGTGGGACATCGCCCTTCACACCGGTTCTGGATTTTTGCTGGGTGTTATCGGTTTTCTGCTGGTATACCTGTTAAACGAAACCGAAGAAATCGGCGTACACATGAAACCGGGGTTTGTTGCCTTTTTTGCTTTCCTGTTTGCCGTGGGCATTGGCGCTGTCTGGGAAATCTTCGAGTTTGGCATGGACAGTTTCTTTGGCATGAATATGCAAAAGGAAATGCTCGGTGACCCGTCTGGTTTGACTGACACCATGTGGGATCTGATTGTTGATACACTGGGCGCGCTGGTCATTTCGGTGCTGGGCTATGGCTACCTGAAAACAGCCCGCAACGAATCATTCCTGGAACGCTGGATTCACGCGTTTATTAAGAGCAATCCGCGGTTTTTTAAGCCACACCAGTAGGTTTCCTGCATGGGATTTAATCCCTGCATCATCTTTTCTGCTTTTTTAAATAATTGCACGCAAATAAAAAAGGCGGTGACCTTTCAACAAGCCATTGCTGAAGGTCACCGCCTTTACTTCCAGATGTCAGGCTTTAATTAAGCAACCTTAACACCCAGTTTTTCACGCCAGCCCGGGAACAGCTTGTCGGCATCGCCGGGGAATGACTCGAATGCACGGGCAAACTCGTGGTGTTGCTTCGCGTATTCAATTGGGTCTGCACCCTCTTTCCAGCACTGGTAGGCCTGGTCCAGTGACCTGCCACCGGCTGCCGGGCCATCAATATGACCGAATGAACCACCACCACAGGTGTTGATCAGGTTACCGTGACCCAGGTTCTCGAAGAAACCGGGCAGGCGCAGCGCGTTCATGCCGCCAGAGATAATCGGCGTGGTCGCTTTCATGCCGTTCCACTTCTGGTAGAAGTAAGGGCCCTGGCACTCATCACGTTCCAGCATATAGGCCATTACGGTTTCACCGGCATGACCTTCCATCTTGCCGTAGCCCATGGTGCCGGTGTGAATACCGGATGCACCCATCAGGCGTGCCAGCTTCATGTAACAGACCGGATCCATACCCATGGGTGACTTGTAGGATGTCAGTGCACCGTGGCCAGCACGGTGGAAATGCAGGAAGGTATCCGGGAAGGCGCGACGGCAGGTGGTGACACCCGCCGGACCGGTCACGAAACCATCCACCAGGAAAGCCACGTGATCGGCAGAATCGTATTTGGCAAACTGCTCCAGCACGTATTCGCCACGGTAGATCAGTTCTTCATGGAAGTCGGCGGTGATATTGGCAGAGAACAGTTTAGCTTCGCCGGTTTCCTGCTGCGCGCGATCCATGGACTCGGCAACCAGTGGAATCACCTCTTTAATCGGGCAGAATGGCTGGTTGGCCTGTGGCTCATCGTTCTTGATGAAGGTACCACCGAGCCAGAAATCGTAACAGGCCTTGGCGAACGGCGCGGGTCGCAGACCCAGCTTGGGCTTGATAATAGTGCCGGCGATATAACCACCGTTCTCTTCAGGGCGACCCATTACTTTCCACAGGTTGCTGATATTGGCTGATGGACCGTCGAAGTGCTTGAGCATGCATTGCGGCACCAGGAAGTCGAGCATACGCAGGCCTTCATGGTCACCCATGCCCTGGTTGTTGCCCAGGATCAGCGACCACGCGTGGGAAATATTGTAGGTACCATCGCTCAGGTTGGGGTCAAACAGGTCAACCGGATAGGCCACCTTCATCAGGCCGCCTTTATCACCAAAGGCATTCTCGTCGATCTCATACACCAGTGCGTCAACACCACGGGTGAAGTCATCGGTGGTGCAGACTTCAACATTGGTGCCTGTTGAGGATTCAGCCGCAACGTGGGCCGCAACGGCAA
>JBFFND010000146.1:0-6214 GCA_041563375.1 Gammaproteobacteria bacterium
AAATGGAGATTTTGGCGTATGCCAGAACTATTTTCATCTGAGTGGGCTCAGAATTACAAAGCGATATGGAACAGCAACGAGGGCATCGCCGATGACCTTGGCCGCAAGGGGTTTAATTCGACCGTGGCGTTTGGTATCGACGGCGAGGCAGAGCCGCGTGTGGTACTGACCATATCCAATGGACAGATTATGTCGGCAGGGGCACCCAGAGGTGAAACCCTTAACTGGGACCTGCGTGCCAGCAATGAAGAGTGGGAGACCCTGGTGAACAAGCCGCCGGGGCTGATGAAGCTGGGGCTGGCCTATACCTCACGCAAGCTCAAGTTTAACCAGGGCGATTACGCGGTGATGATCAAGGATCCGGCGTTGTCGGCGGCCTTTGTCAAATGCTTTGCGCTGATGGGTAAGGCGCTGCTTGAGAGCAAAGCCTGAACTTCTCGGCACAATCGTTTCACCCTTTACTTCCCAGACCCGCCAGCTGGCGGGTTGTCTGTTTTACTGCCACCCCTGTCGATCGGTTTAAACTGCTTTACCAGACGCTGGAACTGCGCCAGTAATTTATCGCTGGCATTTGCCTGATAGCGCAGTCGCATATACGCGCGGCTGATCAGCTCGATGGAGGCCGCCTGTTGAGGCAGTTGCTGTGCAGCGCGCTGTGCAAAGTCCATCGGGCCTTCGTGATCCTGCCGCTTCACACCCCGCTTTGCGAGCTTATTACAGAATTGCTGATAACTGCGCTGCACCGGTTCCATTCGTGGCCGTTGCCATGGGCGCATAATGAACAGCGAAATCACCAGTAGCATCAGCATAAAGCTGACCAGCATATAAACAATCATCTCCGCAAACGGCAGCTTCTGATTAAACAGTTTGTTGAGTAATGCCTGCTGTAATTTATCATCATAGCCGATCACCCATTGTTTCCACTGGTTGTCCATGGCATCCCAGTAAAAGACCAGTTGCTGCATCAGACCACTGTTCAGTTGCATATGCAGTGGGCGCACTTCGCTGGCATCCAGCGCTGCATTCAGATTGCGTTCAATGCGCTGGGGTGCAATCGCCGCGGTGGGATCTACACGCAGCCAGCCCTGTTGTTCCAGCCACACCTCCACCCAGGCATGGGCCTCACTCTGGCGCACTGTCACCACCTGGTTCAGGGGGTTAAGCGTCCCCCCCTGGTAACCCAGCACCACCCGTGCCGGCACACCGGCGGCACGCATCAGCAGGGCGAAACTGCCGGCATAGTGTTCACAGAAACCGCGCCGGGTCTGGAACAGAAACTGGTCCACCGAGTCGGCACCGGGAGTGAGGGGCGGGTTCAGGGTGTAATGGTAATCCTCGGCATTGAACATCGCCAGCACCTGGCTGACGATTTGCTGTGGCTCGGTGTATTGCTGTGCCAGTTGTCGACCCAGCGCGCGGGTCTGCGGGTTGCCCTCGGCGGGCATTTTCAGTCCGGCACTGCGTTCCCAGGGGGAGAGCTGTGGCTGGATAATATACTCAGGCACCGAACTCAGGCGGTACTGATACAGGCTACTGATTTTTTCGCCGGCTCTCAGTTCGAAATTACTGCTGTAGTCGATGTTGTCGGGCACATTCAGTGGCATATCAAGCGCAAACAGCCAGTCCTGCTGGTGGGGCTCGAGGGTGATGCGGTAGTCGATAGGGTCTGCCAGTGGCTGGATATTCGCCTGTGGTGTGGGGTTATGTTTGCCCCGTTCCCAGCTGCGGCCATCAAAAGTCCATAACACCAGTGCGCGCCAGTAAAGCTGTGGCTGTGGCGGTGGTTGCCTGTCGAACTCGGCGCGGAAGGCGACGGCACTGGACTGGATCAGCGCGGAAATATTGCCCGGTTCCATGCGGTCGCTGAGGCCACTGACCGCGACGTTTTTCTCTTCCGGCAGTTGCCACAGGGGGCCGGAAATGCGCGGAAACAGCACAAACATAATCAGCATCAGGGGCAGTGCCTGCAGTAGCAGCCGGCTCGCCAGTTTCAGTTTGTCGCGGTGGCTGAGGTTGTGGCTGTGGCTGCGGCTGTTGCCACTGGTGTCACCGATGGTGTCCTGGGCCAGGTTAATGTGGATCATGCTCATCAGCAGCACAATCACACTGAGCAGCATAAACACCACCGTGGGGATGCTCTGTGAAAACAGGAAATTGGTGACGATAATAAAAAAGCTCAGCGCAATCAGCAGCATATAGTCGCGGCGGCTGCGGCTTTCGTGCAGTTTGATGGCCAGCAGCAGCGACAGGAATACCGAGCCGGCGGTTTTGCCGAACACTGTGCCAAAGTGCATAAACAGTCCCCAGGCGGCGACAATAATGATCAGTAGTAACAGCCATTTCGGTGGCAACCAGCGGGGGTGTTTAATGCACAGCAGTCGCCAGATAAACAGTGCTGCGATCAGAAACACCGACCACAACGGAAAGCGTGGCAGGTGCGGGGTAATCACCAGCACAAGGCTCAAAACCACCCAGGACACCGACTGTTGCGGCAGGTTTTTCACATCGATCAGGCGGGAGAGTGCAACGCGCATAACAGCCTAGTGGGCAAACAGTGCCAGCTGTTTCAGGCAGTGTTGTTTGTGTTGCAGGCCGGAATTCGGCTCGAGGCAGCTATCGGGTAGCTGCAGACCGTAGCGCAGCCCCTGCTGGTCCGCATCCAGCACCATGCGGCATAGAATCGACAGCTTCTGCTCGATGTCCAGATGGGGATCCAGCTGGTCCCAGCGTAGCCAGAGCTCTTCGCTGGCATCCTGGCTGAACTGCAGGGTCTGCAGCTGGCCGGTTCTGGCAATTGCTTTCCAGGCCATGTGGTTGCGCTGGTCTCCCAGCTGGTACTGGCGAATACCGGCAAAATCATCACTGCCACGTTTATCACTGCTGAGCTGATTATCGCGCAGGTTTTTATTGTTCTGTTGCTGCCCCGCGCGCAGCTTGAAGTGCTGTGGCGCCGGCGCGGGATACACCAGGCACTGTGCATCCAGCTTGAGCCATGACCAGGCGTGAAACAGCCCCAGCGGGTATTCGCTGAACAGCTTGACCATGCCCGGTGTGATATAGCCACGCTGGCTGGTGGCCAGTGCCAGTGAGCCGTTTACGCTGCGCTGCCTGAGCAAATCAAGCCGGGTGGGCTGGTTACTGGCTGGGCTGTTGTCACTGCGCAATTGCAGCGCCGGGTGCAGGTCGTTACCTTGCTGGCTGATGCTGATGGAAAACAGCGCATCCTGTCCGGCAAATACCGGTTCGGCACGGTGCACACGCACCTGCAGGCCGTTCAGGTTCTGGTGGGTGTAGACCATCGCCAGCAGACCCAGCGAGCCCAGTAGAAACGCCAGCATATAGCCGAGGTTGATTTCATAGTTAATCGCGCCAATCAGGATCAGTAACAGGATGCTGAAAAACAGCAGCCCCTGGCGGGTTGGCAAAATATACAGCTGGCGGCGTTGCACGGTGATCTCTGCCTGCGCGGCTGGCTGGCGCCGACTGGCCCAGCGTTGAATCATCCGCTGCATAAAGCCGGGCAGTAAGGGCAACTCTGCCGCCACTACACCGGCACCTGCTGGATCAGTTTGATCACCAGTTCGTCGATATTTTTGTCCTGATGCTCCGGCTGGATTGTCAGGCGATGCGCCGCCACCGAGGGCAATACCTGCTGAATGTCTTCGGGCAGTACATAATCCCGCCCGTGGCTCAGTGCCCAGGCACGGGCGCAGCGCTGCAGCGCCAGTCCGGCGCGGGGAGACAGGCCATTGCTGAACCAGGGTGATAGTCGGCTGCTGCGAATCAGCGCCAGGGTATAGTCGAGTACCGCCTGGGACATGTGTACCTGCTGTACATTGTTCTGTAGTGCAAGCAGCTGTTGTGGGTTAAGCACCGGCTTGAGCTGGCTGATCAGTGCACGCCGATCAACGCCCTTGAGTAATTCCATTTCCGCCTGCTGATCCGGGTAGCCAATGGTAATGCGCATCAGAAAGCGGTCCAGTTGCGACTCCGGCAGGGGAAAGGTGCCGATCTGCTCTAGCGGGTTCTGCGTGGCTACCACAAAAAATGGCGCGGGCAGCGCCCGGCTGATGCCATCCTGGGTGACCTGCTTTTCTTCCATTGCCTCCAGCAGGGCGCTCTGGGTTTTCGGGGTGGAGCGATTGATTTCATCCGCCAGCAGCACCTGGCTGAACACCGGTCCCGGATGAAACTTGAAGCTCTGGCTGTTGCCATCAAAAATCGATACGCCCAGCACATCCGAGGGCAACAGGTCGCTGGTGAACTGCACCCGCTGGAACTGCAGGCCAAATACCCTGGCCAGGGTGAGGGAGAGGGTGGTTTTGCCCACCCCCGGCAGGTCTTCGATCAGCAGATGGCCACCGGCCAGCAGGCAGCTGATGGCCTGCTGAATCTGCCGTTGTTTACCGAGAATAATACTGGATACAGCTGCCGAGGCCTGATGCAACAGGGCCTGGGCCTGTTCGGTGGTGAGTGCTGGATTATCGGAGTCCTGGGCAATATGAGGGGTTGCATCTGGGGTGTTATGGGTACTGCTCATATAAAAATCTCTGTGTGCATTCGTGCTGCGTCGCTGCAATGGAGCACAAGGTTGCCTAAGTGGTGTATCAGTGGGCAGACTCTGTTAGAAGCAGGGCCATTATGAAAGTTCGCCGGGGGTCGTCCTTCGCGTATAACAGCAGCCAGGATAATCGCTCCCTGAAATCAGTATAGTGGGTATATTAACGGCTTTGAAGTTGCAGTCGGTTGCGATGATAGCGATAACAGCAAATTGCTGGCCACTCTGTAACGGCTAAAATAGTATTAAATAACGTCACGGGCTTATACCTGTTAGCAACACCCGCTATACTCAGAGCTGCCTTTATTAAAATTATTAAAAGAATCCAGACTGTTTCGCTGTGCCAGACGCCAAGCCCTCATCAACTTGTCCAGTTCAAATTCCGCCACTGCCTGCGGTTGCTGCACAGTTTCTGCAATTGCAGGCGTTGCAGCAGAATCAGCAGCAGGCCGTGGATGCTCTGGTGGCACAATACCCTGCGTTTTTTCAACGCATTCTCAATAGCATTAACGCATCACATTTCGAGTCTGCCGAGCCGGCGGATTCGCTTTACCAGGCGATTAAATGGCATGGCTTTGAAGCGGTGACCGAGCAGGTATTGCTACAGACGGTGTATCGTACTTTTGACCAATACAAAATCAACGGCATCGAGATGGCCCAGTTCTGGCAGGACATGTTGCGCCGCGGCGTCAGTGCGCGTCTGCTGGGTGAACAGCTGGGGCTTGATGCGGGCCAGTGTTTCTGCGCCGGTTTTATGCAGGATCTGGGGTTTCTATTGCTGTTCTTACAGCAGCCGGACAAGGCGGTGCTGTGGCAGGAATTTCATCGGCGTGACCCGGAAGCCCGTTACAGCATGGAACAGAATGTATTTCACCAGAGTCATGATAGTCAGCTTGGGATGTTTTTTGAATGCTGGCCGGTAATGGCCGAAATAAAACCCTCGCTGCTTGCACACCATGCCTGTGACACTGCAGAACTGTCGGCACTGAATAAACAGTTATGCCATGTGCTGAGTTGTGCTGATTTATTGTCTGCGGTGTTCACGGCCGATGATAAGGCCTTTGTATTTAACCGCTTACGTAAACGATTGCATGATGAGTTTGCCATGGAAGCCTATCAGATCCGGCACCTGCTGGAGGCGATTCCCGATGCAGTTAATCAGTGCGCGCAGATCTTTGATATGTCGGTGGGTGAACACACCGAGTTTGCACAGATTTTATATCAGGCCAATATGCGCCTGAATGAAGACAATCTGAATTTTCAGGAGCTCACCGCACGACTTGAACAGGCGCTGGATGAACGGGATCGACTGGCGGCTGAAATCAACCGCGATCTTAATCTGGCACGGGAAATTCAGCAGAGCCTGTTGCCGGATGTGCGGCAGCATAATGATCCGGTTAACGGTATCAATCTATCGGCGAAAATTTTATCCGGCGACTTCTATGATTACTTCACCATGGATGACGGTGACATTTATTTCAACCTGGCTGATGTATCCGGCAAGGGCGTCAATGCAGCGCTGTTGATGGCCAAGGCCAGCAGCATCTTTCGCTGTCTTGGCAAACGCATTGCTGACCCCGCGCAACTGTTATACGAAGTGAATAATGAACTCTGTGAAACCGCGGTGCATGGCATGTTCGTCACCATGGTGGCTGG
>JBFFND010000147.1:0-6195 GCA_041563375.1 Gammaproteobacteria bacterium
AATTGCTTTTTTGGCAGGTCGCGGCCATGGTGAACCTGGCACCAGTATCAATCAGGAACTTGCCAGCAAGAAACTCCCTGCCGACTAACAGTTTATAATTGAATCCGGACCGGTCAACCAGGCTAACTTCCGTTTCCTGATAAATGCTACCCAGGCACACCCCAATAGTGATCACGGGACGATGCTGTAACTCGCCAAAATGACGCTTGATTTTAACAGTCCGTATCACCGGTTTTTCAATAAGTAACTCTGCTCCCTGTTTATTTTTAAGCATGAAGCGTACCCACTGCCTGCCATCCTTAATAAATATCGTATAGTTCTCACTGCTGAGCGAGGAAGTTTTGGCACCAGAGTCCATCTTCCCGGTCATCACCATGCTCTCGCCATTAAAGTGGACGTGAACTTTCTCAAGCCAGCCAATCACCTCTTGCGCGCTTACTGTTGGTGAGGCTAATGAAACAGACGTAAGTAATATAAATGTAAGGATTTGTCTCAAAACAATAACAGCCTTTACAACAGGACCAGAATCATATGCAATGTAATACGCAGCTATTGAAAAAACAATATAAGATGAAATAATCATTTACTGAGACAGGCTTCATTACCCCCATGGCTGACCATAAAAAAACCGCTACCGTCTATCTGATCATTGTCCTGCTGGTTGCCGGCATCGGCATGATGAGCATCAGAGACCTGGCCAGCAAAGAGGGAGTCGTCCCAACTGGTGATAGCGCATGGTTATTAAACATTCGGGCGGATTTTTCGACCAATAATCCCAACACCACCTTGCAGCTGTCACCACCCTACAACACCCCATTTGCCCATGTCTTCAGCCAGAATTTTATCCACCCGGACCTGAGCGTACGCAAACCCACGGCAGGTAAGACACAAAAACGCAACATCACCATAATTGCCCAGGAACCTGGTAGTTACTACCTTGATGTTGAATTCAAGCTACATTTCAGCCCTGTTGCCCGCTGGTCAAGCCCCGCAACTATCATCCCTCTCAGCGCCGAAAACCGTGAAAAATATCTTGCCGAAGAAGAAGGCATACAGGTCAATGATAATTATTTAAAAAACACCCTCAAGGTCCTGACTGAAGAACACACAGATAAGAACATGCTGCTTAAACGCATATTTGATTTTGTCTATAACAGGATATCCGTGAGTCAGCACAACCGTAATAATGATGCCATCAGCACAATACGTAGCGCGCAAGGCACAACACTGGGCCGTGCGCATAGCATGATCGCCCTTTGCCGCGCAGCTAATCTGCCTGCCCGGCTTGTCACCGGCTTTGTCTTCCAGCACCCGCTCAGCAACAAACCGCACCACTGGGTTGAGGTCTACATCGATGATCAATGGCAACCCTTTGATCCACTCAACGGCCATGCAGGCTCCCTGCCTCCATCCTATATACCGATGAACAAGATAAACCCCGCCATCATCATGACCACGGCAGAAGAACAATTAAAGGATCTGGTCGTTAAATATGAACTTAGCCAGCAGCAACTTCCACCGGGAATGCTAAAAGGACACGAAAAACGCGTTAGTGATATTTTCGAATTGTCACGTCTATCACTGAGCATGCAAACCACCCTGGCAACCCTTTTTCTTCTGCCGCTGGGCGCCCTGTTTACAACATTTACCAGAAATTTTCTCGGTATACGCAGTTATGGAACGTTTACCCCCACACTGCTGGCGCTGGCAGCCGTCTATACCGACTGGTTCACTGCCGTGATGATTTTTTCCCTGGTTGCGATTTTTGGTGTCGGTGGTCGTCTTGTGCTGGCGGACGCGAAAATTACACGAGCCACTCGACTCAGCATCGTGTTCACACTGGCGGCCATCAGTATGTCTCTGGGCGTCTCGATACTGGACTACTTTCAACTGGGCAGCGAGGGTCATGTCGTACTGCTACCGATCGTTATCCTGACGACACTGATTGATCGTATATATACCGTTGCCGACGAAACCGGTATTCGAAACTCCATTATACGACTGGGGTGGACTGTGTTCGTCGGGCTGGGCTGTTTTTTAATTCTTATTCAGGAACATATCGGCTACTTTTTTCTACAACATCCGGAGGCGCATTTTATCACCATTGCCATGATGTTGATGACGAGCCTTTATAAGGGCAGCAAGTTTACAAATTCTAGATATATCACCTGGCTAACCGAAACCAGGGACAAGAAGACCAGCAGTGAAGCTTAATGTATTTACCGAGGCGTCGCGTTGAACTTCATTTGTTAGCGTGGCGTAGAGTCATAAGGCAGTCATAAGGGCACAGCCTCCCTTAAGTTCTGCAAAAACCCTACGCCACCGGCTGCACCGCCTGTGCCGATCCCGTGGCTGTAAAATACCGGCAGGGTCCATACGAACAGTGAAAACTGCCAACTGGCAAACAGATTAAGGCATTCACAGGCTCATTGCTCCGCCGCATGTGCGATACTGGGACACCTCTGAACACAGACGATAACTTATAAATTAACTGGACGTACATATGATGAAAAACAAACTATTGCCACTTATCCTGATCAGCCTGTTTGCAACCCCTGCACTGGCAGAAAAGCCCGATTTTGCCGGCAAAGGCAAACCAGCCGAAGAACAGTTAAAAACCCATAAAGCAACGATGGAAGCGAAAGAAGACATGGATGACGATAATGGTGAAATGAAGCAGGAAAAACTAAAGAAAGAGAAGAAAGAAAAGATTAAAGAGCAAGACAGGGAACAAATGCAGGAAATGAAAGAAAATTCCGAGCAGACGAAGGCGATGGAAAAGCAGGCAATCAAAAAATCTGAACAAAACCGCAATGAACTTGGCAAGGGCTCTGAACAAGGCCAGGCAGCCAGGGAAGAGAACAGCAAGAAATGGTGGAAGTTCTGGGGCGAATAAGCCAGGCAGCACAACTGGCATAAAGCCAGTAAAACGCCCTACAGAAGGCCCGGCGACAGGCGCGAACAACTACTATCGCGCCTTGTCACCGGGCCTTTTATTTGGTGGTATTTCATCAAGCCGCCACAGCCAGTTAACTGGTTTCAATACTCCTGCGTGGAAACCTTTGCCATAGCATATGACTTTTTGCCATTAACATCGCATCGGGTATGCGTTCCCACGCCGGTGCATGGGAACGAGCAAAATCGAAAAAGAAAATGCGAATAAACGCGATCTGGCAAAAGGGCTTCGCCTTTTTTTGAAGCAGGCTTTTGACCAAAGACGAATGACTAACGACATACGACTTTTCGCGTAGGGTGGCATCAAGCGAAGCGGATCCACCTTCCACGTCAACCAACCCATCTAATCTTACTGATTCTTCCACATAGCATAAGGCCGCTCTATGCTTTTCACGAGCTCACCAATACTAAACACCCGCGCCATTTCAAGCACTTTCATCCCATCGATATAGGCCATGACCACGGGCAGGCTGAACACGCTGTGTTGCGCGCAGATTTCGGGGGATTTTTCGCAGTCCACGTACACCGCCTGCATCTCGGCAAACTGCTGTTCAATCATCGACGCCAGTTGTGGTTTCAGGCTCTTGCAAACCGAACAATGCTCACCGCCAAACAGGATAAACAGCGCACCCTGCGATTTTAAGTTATTTAGCTGATCGATATCGCTTATGTGTTGCATCGGCTACCCTGTTTTTCTAGCGCAGCTTTTACATTATTGCTGAAGCGCGATAGATGCCATCTTCATCGTGCTTTCAAAGGACTCTGCACCGGCAATAAATAAACCATTATGGCAGAACATGGCATCAGCAATTCCGGTTACGTCTTTCAGTTCGTTATCGGATAAACCGGCCCATTGTTCCGGCAGTGACTTCCTGTTCTCGAATGAACCCGGCTCAACCGGCACGGTCTGGATTCGCCACTCGCCGGTCTGTGATGGATACACCATATATAACGCCTCTTCCGACAGGGCGTGAACCGTGCGTTTCCACGGGATATATTTTTCCAGCACAATCACCCGTGGATCTTCTGCGTCATCAATCGCTTTCGCCACAATTTCCTTGGCACTGATACCACCCTTAGCCGCGGCAATGAATCGTGCTAACACGCGGGAGGCAAACTCAACCGCCTCATCGAAACATTCATCAAAGTGACTGTCTTCCTGCCAGGTCGGGTTAAACATGCCAATCGTCTGGCTCAGGCTAATGCCTTTTGACACACCTTCAACATGACCACAATCGATAGCATCAATCTCGGACACCAGGCCCGCATCCAGCGCATTGGCGACGTCCTGGTTACCCTGGCATATGTCCAGGCCATATTTCTGCCAGATCAAACCAAACGAGGAAAAGGGAATACCATTTTCCCGCTCACCTGCACCACCCCGCTGGTGATGATCGAAACGGCCGGTATCCGGGTCATATTCACCGCCTACATCCACCACAATGTCTGCCTGGTTGATTAATTCCAGGTCACGTGTGCGAACCAGTTTGAAAGCAGGCAAGATGCTTTTCAGTGCTGCGATACTGAACACATCATCTGCATGAAAATTACCATTGTGGGTTACTACAGTTAAATCGTTCATAAATTATGGGTCACGCCAGTTTTGTTAGGCCAGTTTAGTTAGGCCAGGGAGGAATGGAGCTGTCGATAGTTAAACACTGAGGTTCGGTCACTATTGAAAGGTGAAAAGACTGTGGCGCATTCTATACGAACACGGCCGGCAAACATAGCCAACGACTCAATGCACATGCGGGTGCACGCGTGTCTTCAATAAAATCAACACGCTGGCACACAGCAACAGCCCCTGTGCCAGTGCCATGTAAACCAGGCTGCTGGCCGTCAGCGGCATCAGGAAGCCGGCCACCACGGCATTAAACGACATTTGCGCAAAGCTCTGCACCGCCGAGGCCATGCCGCGGTTATGCGGGAAGCAGTCCAGCGCCTGTACGGTCAGCACCGGGATGACCAGGGTCACACCAAAGGCATACACCACCAGCGGCGCAACCACGCTTAACAACCCCGGCGTCGACCAGAGCGCATCGAGCAGATTGGCGGTAAAGGCCACGGCCAGCACCGCGAAGCCCAGTTTGAGGATGTTAAGCGGCGACCAGCTGTGGGCGATGCGCCCCGAGAGCCAGGAGCCCGCCATCATCCCGGCCACGGCGGGAATAAAAAACAGGCCGAAGTCACCCTCGCCCAGCCCCAGGTGATCGTAGATCAGCGCCGGTGACCCGCTGATATAGAGAAACAGACCCCCAAAGCCGAGTGACAGCGCCGCCACCAGCGCGAGAAAACGCCCATGGCGCAGCACGCGCAGGTAGTTTCCGCCCACGCTACGCGGATGAATCGAATGCCGTGCCGCCTGCGGATGGGTCTCCGGCAAGCCACGAAACACCAGCACCACCGCAAACAGCCCGAACAGTGCCAGGAACAGGAATACCGAGCGCCAGCCGAACAGTGATTCCAGCCAGCCACCAATCACCGGTGCCAGCGCCGGTGCCGCGGCAAACACCAGCATCACATGGGACATCGCCCGCTGCGCCATGGCCCCTGCATACACATCACGCACCACCGCACGGCCGATCACCATGCCACCGCAGGCAAACGCCCCCTGGCATGCACGCCACAGCATCAAGCTGGCATAACTCTCGGCCAGCGCACAGCCAATCGAGGCGACAATAAACAGGCTGAGTGAAACCAGCAGCGTAGGCCGCCGTCCGAAGCGATCCGACAATGGCCCCCACACCAGTGTGGCGCCGGCGAACGCAACCAGGTAAATACTCAGTGTCTGCGCCAGTGCCGGCAGGCCAACACCCAGCCCCTGCGCAATCGCGGGAAAAGATGGCAGGTAGGTGTCGATACTGAAGGGGCCAATCATCGAGATTAAGCCAATCACCGGTATCAGACCTTTTGGCGGTGTTACCTGGCTAGTGCTCAAGACAATCCCCGATCAAGCGCTGGCTCGTGGCCTCAGCTGTTAACAGGCGACCACGAACGTAAAAGCGAAACAATACGCGAGACTGGTTATTCTTCATGATTACCCTGGTGAAAATGGTTGAGCTGGACTGAGACACGCAATGAGTTGTGCGCGGGAGTAAAAGCTATTTTAGCGGCTTATTGGTTTTTTACTCGGACTCTAAATACTTTAAAACCACTAAACTACCCTATCGACAAACGGATAGGGATTTTTGAAAATATTGCACTGCAAGTGCATGACCCTATACTCTTATTTATTTGTCC
>JBFFND010000148.1:0-6186 GCA_041563375.1 Gammaproteobacteria bacterium
ACACGGTAACCACCGAGGACATCGTGGCGATGATGGATGCCGGCGCAGAATATGGCAGCTTGCAGAAGCAGGAATACGATCTGATTGGTAACGTGTTTGATCTGGAAGCGCGCTTTTTATCCAGCGTAATGTCACCCAGGGAGCAAATAGTCTATTTTGATATCAATGAAGCCAGTGATGATATCGCCAGTAAAATAATCGAGCATCCGCATAACCACTTTCTGGTCTGCAATGGGAATCTGGATAAGCTGATTGGTTCAGTAGAATCCAAGGATATTCTGCGCCAGGTAATTAAAGGCGATGTAGCCAATATTAACGACGATATGCTGTCCAGGGATATTTTCTACCTGCCGGAGACCTTAAGTCTGTCTGAAGCATTAAATGCGTTTAAAGCGGCGGCTCAGCCGTTTGCCGTGGTCGTCAATGAATATGCCCTGGTAGTTGGCATTGTGACCGTTAAAGATTTAATGAAAGGCTTTATGGGGGACCTGATCAGTCATCAGGGGGATGAGCTCATTATAAAACGTGACGAAAACTCATGGCTGGTCGATGGTTTAACCCCCGTGGTTGAACTGGCCAAAGTGCTCGATATTGAAGAGTTCCCAGAGCAGATGCACTATGAAACGGTGGCCGGTTTTTTAATATATACCATGAAACGTATCCCCAAACGTGCTGAGTACATCCAGTTTAGTGGCTATAAATTCGAGGTGGTCGATGTAGAAGGGATCCGTGTTGAGCAGTTGCTGGTATCGAAAATAGTCCTAGCCGATTGAAATTAATAACGCGTTGTAAACTCAATACCAATATAGGCGAACGAGTTACTGTCCTGAGTGTGTGTTAATCCAGCTTTCAATGTGTAATCTGTATTGTTGCTTATTGCCATGTTGTAGAGCACACCGCCGAGTTGTACGTGGTTATAATTTTTGTCGCCATGGTTAACTACTTCGAAGCCGACAGCGATCGATTTACGACTCCAGCAAACAGGTCTTACGCGCCACCAGTAGGCCTGTTGGTCAAATAAATAGCTGGCACCGTAGATAATTCCATGATCACAGGTGATTGAATTGTATTCGCCATCCAGGCTGATCAGTCCCTGTGTATTTGTGCCTGCCGAGTCGTTGCCTGGGTCATTCGGTTCGAGATCAGTTGTGTTTCGGGTTAGTCCAAGATAGATGTTCATCCAGCCTTGCACGTGCAGAAACTGTTTTCCAATGGAAAGCTGGATGTTTGTTGAATCTACATCGATTGTCTGGTCATTGGACTGGTATTCGTAAACCTGGGCATCGGACCACAGGCGGAGATAATAGGTATCCTGATTATATTGCCATGGAATAATTGTGCCCAGATAGATATACGAACTCTCTTCTGAAAGTTCGCTACCGTAGAGAAGAAGCCGGTTGTCTGCATTAAGCAGATCTGGCCTGCAGATCAATAATATCAGCAGGCTTGATTGTAATAGTTTCATTTTCTACATGTTCCATAAATTTTGAATCAATTGCCAGTTCACAGGCAAGTACCGAGTATTTATACAAAGGGCCAACGGGGCTTTCCAGGCGCTTCTCGTTAAGTGTTTTCATGCTCATTGCATAGCTGCCGGTTCTTCTGAATATATTCAGCCTGAGGGTTTCCTTTTTCGGCAAGCGTTCGAAACTTATAATTTCGCGTGATATATTCGCATTTCTGAATTTAGATAACAGGATGACTTTATCGTTATCGTTTGAACTGGCAGAATGCGATAAGGCGGTGGACCAGGTAATATGGTCTCTACCTGGTTTGTTGTTCCTGCTGGATAATAAATTTGATATTTTTTCCAGTGGCGTGCTGCCCTGTTCGCTCAGGCCCAATACCTGGTACTGAAGAGAGGAGCCGAATAAAAACCGTTCCATTTCATTGCGCTGGCTTTCATCTTTGAACTCGAAGTGAACACCGTAAGCGGGTGCAGATTGTTCGTCTGGTATATTGGCATTGGAGTGGGTTATGACCTGTCCTTCAATCGCAATGCTTTCAAGTGGCAGGATCAGGCTTCCCCTGATTCTGTCATCATTGAATGCCTTTTTTATGTCGCCGTATATTCTGCAGCCTGAAGCAGATATGTTATCAACCGTTGCGTAAAGTTCTTTGCCTTCAGGTGTGTCCAGACGAATTGGTAAGGGAATAGGGAAACGGTAATCGTTACGCGTGTATTTCTGGTGGTCAAAAGTAAAACGCAGTATGCCGAGGCCAAGAACAGCATTGACTGTAGCCCATATAATGTTGGCTATGACGCCTTCCGGCGGCAGGTGCTGCATGTAGACATAGAGAG
Source organism: Gammaproteobacteria bacterium (assembly GCA_041563375.1). GTDB lineage: Bacteria > Pseudomonadota > Gammaproteobacteria > SZUA-229 > SZUA-229 > SZUA-229. Next base: position 2,303 of record JBFFND010000148.1, read on the forward strand.
TAATGCCCAGAGGAATAGCAAAAAAATTAATAAACGTAATCAGTAGTTGAGGTAAAGTGTTTTTATAGTTAGCACTGGCTTTTTTTGCTGACTTTTCTGTGACCTTGAATTTTTCAGGCGATTTGAATACGCTCAATGTTGCCCAGGCAAAGGCGGCAAATCGCGCCATATTGTATTGCTCGGTAAGCACTGTCTGGCCATAACCGCGCCCGACTTCTTCGAATACCCAGAAGGTAAGAAGGAAATACGGGATGAAATGCATGAGAAATTCTACGTTGATTGCGCTAATCGGCATCAGTCCTGTGGCCAGTACAATGACAGGTGCAATATAAAACACACCTTTTTGCCAGCCATCAAAATAGGTTACCATCGAGGCAAAATAATTCAGACGTTGCGGAATCGTCAACTTCGAGTTGAATATAATCCCTTCCTTTTTCCAGACCTGCATGGCGCCCTGTCCCCAACGAACACGCTGACTAAGAAACGGTCGGATGGATGAAGGTGCCAGTCCGTAGGCCAGTGTTTCGGAATGGTAAACGGATTTATAGCCTTCGCCATGCAGCTTGATCGATGTATGAAGGTCTTCGGTGATAGTGCCGGTTGCAAAACCACCGATTTTTTCCAGTGCACTACGCCTGACAATCGCGCAACTGCCGCAGAAAAATGCGGCATTCCAGTAATCCTTTCCGCGTTGAATAACACGAAAGAATAGTGATTGCTCAGTCCATATCCTTTTATAGGACTTGGTTTTTCTGTGCTGATAGGAGTCCAGGTTATAAAAGTCCTGTGGTGTTTGCACCAGGGCAACTAATTCATCTCTGAAATAGCCAATGGTATTCGTAATGAAGTTCATATGCGGTGCGTGGTCGCAATCGAATATCGCGATGAACTCACCATTCGACTGTTCAAGTGCGTTATTCAGGTTGCCTGCCTTGGCATGCCTGTTATCTTTCCGTGCCAGGTATTCTACTTTTAGTTCATTGGCAAGCTGGCGCATCTCAATTCTGTTGCCGTCATCGAGTAACCAGATTTTACAGTCATAACGCATGCCTTTCGCTGAAATCAGGGTTCGTCTTAACATGTCCACCGACTCGTTATAGGTGGGTACAAATACATCAACTGTCCTGTTTTTAAGTATTGGTGGTGAGTGGCGTACCGTCAGGTTCCAGGTCATGAAAAGATGCAGCAGGGTAGTGATAATGCCGAAAACTTCGGCACAGTAAATGACAATCGAAAAAACGTAGGCCTCTTCATTGAAGGTGCCAAGGCGCCAGATGAAATAGTTCAGTGAAATAAGCAGAAAGACTGTAACAAGAATTGCCCGTGGTCGGCTTAAACGCTCTACTTCGAGCGGTGGTGACGGGGTGGGGGAATCATTCATTTCGTAGCTACTGCTTTAAATGTATATCAGTGGGAATTGTAAAAAGTCATATAAGATATTGAATCATATGGCTAATATGCATCACATGAATCCCCCGTACGAGGCACAGGGCCGCGCAAATCATCCGTTTATGAGGCGTTGTTGATATAAAACAAGATTTTTACGTTCAAAGTACAGGTGTAATAAAGCAAAGGTGCCGGAAGGATTAAATGCTGATCAAAACCAGTACCCGCTTTACGGCGAGATTCCCCGAATAGCTGCCTGGTTTAATGTCTGCTTTCAGATAACCATAAACCGACCCGGTAAGTCGTTAGTGGCGAATAGGTAGCCTGAGCATCGATGCCTGCGTGTGTGAGGTTAAATTCACATCAGGTGGTGAAGTGGGCGGGGATAAATGAGAATCACTCGGCTAATGCCCTGCTAAGTGCCTAACCGTCTATACTTGCATGCTGGTAAGGTAGAAAATTCGAGTGTTATGGCCAACGGGATACACTCTCAGCTGTGAAAAATGACTATGCGCAAGTTTTTTAGACTATCCATCCTGATCGTCACCAGTTTGCTTGCTATCAGTGAGCTGACATTAGCGGCTGAAGCTGATGCCAGTCTCGAGAAAGAAAAGCAGGCACCGGTCGATATCAGCCCTGTAGATACTGTCGAGGCCGGTAAAGCCAGGCACGCCTTCAAACAGGAAAACCCCTGTGAAGGTATGGCAGAAGGTGATTATCTTGGTCCCGAGGTTTGTGCCGACTGCCATGCCGACAAGATGCATACCGTGCAGCATAATCCCCATGGTATTTCTTCAGATCCTCACTCGCCGTTTGGACGTAACGGCTGCGAGACCTGTCATGGTCCCGGCATGCTGCATTTTGAGACCGATGGCAACTGTATCGTCAGTATGACAGGGCGCTTTGGTGAGCCGGTTGAACAGCGCAACGAGGTCTGCCTGGCCTGCCACAACAGTGGCGACCGCCTGCACTGGCGGTCCAGCATCCATGAGGCGGAAGACCTGGCATGTGTCAGTTGTCATTCCATCCACAAGCCCAATGATGTGATCGAGCGCCAGAGCCAGAAGGAAGTCTGTTTCAGCTGCCACAAGGACATCCGTTCAGAGATAGTCAGGGCGTCATCTCACCCGATTCGTGATAACAAGGTTGTCTGCAGTGACTGCCACAATGTCCACGGCTCTGCGGGGCCATCGTCACTGAAACAGCTTAGCATCAATGAGAATTGCTACAGTTGCCATGCCGAGAAGCGCGGTCCGTTCCTTTGGGAGCACTACCCTGCCAGTGAGGATTGCACCCTGTGCCACCGGGTACATGGCTCTAATCATCCGTCCCTGCTGAATAAACAGGGGCCGCAGTTATGCCAGCAATGCCACTCGGGCGTGGCATTCAGCGGTGGCAGGCATGTTGGCAGCTTTCTCGATGACGGCACCAATACCGGTCGTGCCCGCTTAAGTCTCGGCATGAACTGCGCCAACTGCCATAGTAAGGTGCATGGCTCTAACCATCCTTCGGGGGCTGCCCTGCAGCGGTAGCGATAACGGGGCAGAGGAAAGCAAACAAGATGAAGACAGTAAAACAGCTCACATTGCTCTCTCTTTATCTGCTAAGCGCCGGTTATCCGGCAGACAGGCTTCTTGCCCAGGAAATATCCGGCTCTGTCCCTGATCCGGAATCGCTCCCGGTAATTTCGGTTACCGATGAAGGCGAACCCCTGGTGCCGGTAAAATTCCTCTCCAGCCCGGTAACCAGTCGCGTAGATATTGGCCTTGGCTATGTTGCGGATGATGCCTACAAATTCGGACGGTATAACGGGCTGGAGACGGAAGGTGTTTACCTGCTTGGTGACGTTAAGCTCAGGGAGTTTAATGAGGACGGTAATTTCTGGAGCCTGCGTGGTACCAACCTTGGCCTGGAATCTCGCTACCTGAGACTGGATGGCGGCAAGCAAGGCAGTTACAGGTTATTCCTGCAGTATGACGAGCTGCCGAACTACAGGGATAATACCGTGATGACTCCATTTGACGGTGTCGGCAGCAATAACCTGGGCTTGCCTCAGGGGTTTGATATCAACAGTAACCTGGGCAGTAACATGCAAAGTTTCGAGCTGGAAACAAAACGTGAAGCGCTCGGTGTTGGGGCGCGCATCATTGCAAAACAGCGCTGGCACTTTGATGTCGACTTCAAGAATGAAACCAGGCAGGGTGTCGATGCAACTGGCGCTGCAGTCGCTAATGGCCAGCAACAGCTGGTTTCTCTCACCACAGCAGCGATAATTCCCGAGCCAGTCGATTACGAAACCAGCCTGGTAAATGCAAAAGTGGAATACGCCGGTGATGATGGCCAGGTAGATTTGCGCTATCACGTATCTGTGTTTAGTAACAATAACAACAGCATCGACTGGCAGGACCCATTCAACCCCGCAACCACTGCCAGCATGTCGCTTGCGCCCGATAATGAATTCCACCAACTGTCCCTGAACGGCGGTTATAAGCTGCCGT
>JBFFND010000149.1:0-6164 GCA_041563375.1 Gammaproteobacteria bacterium
CTATTGAAGCTATCTTGCCGCTTGATCTTTATCCAGCGCATAAAAAAGAGCTTCTTAGCGTTTGCATTTGGAAAATCACTGAAGCAGATGGAAAGTCAAAAGTTAGGTACTGGTCTGACGGTGCTGTGGAAAATCAATCATCTAATTTACAACATGAGCATGTTCATGAAAGGAAGGAGCTCATTATAAGGCTGCTATCTGGAGAGGCTCCTCATTCAGTTGTTGCCGATGCAGTAGCATGTATGGTCACAAGAGAAGAGCATATTCAATTAAGCGCATCATCAAAACTTGGATGGCAACGTTATAAAGACACCGGCATCCGTGTATATGATGCAAAAGAGCATAAATGGTGCTGGTAACGCATAACAAGGCGCTCGTTCGAACGCAAACTACGCTGCGCTTCTCGTTTGCACCGCGCAGCTTGGTCGTTGAACGTCTGCTTTTTGAAGGAATTGGTGCTACCGAATAGTCCGTTTCAGGGTGTTTGCAGACTTTATTAACAGGCAGGACAATAGCTGCAGCTAAATCAGATGTGTTATTGATTTAAAAGAATAAAACGCAGGATATTGAAAAAATATGGTACCAGAGGCCGGACTCGAACCGGCACGCCATTGCTGGCAAGGGATTTTGAATCCCTCATGTCTACCAATTTCATCACTCTGGCATGGTAGGGGCAGGACTAGGCTGGCTATTCTAACGATTTTGCAGGTTGGGGCAACCTGTTTCCTGTTTTAAAGCTTAAACCCCGCCACCAGTTGCTGTAACTTGCTGGCCAGGTCCGCCAGGCCTCGGCTTTCCTGGTTGGTGCGTTCGGCGCCGTCCTTGCTCTCGCTGGCAATAGCGCTGATCGCGGACATATTCTGGTTGATTTCTACCGCCACACCGGATTGTGAGCCAGCTTCGTCGTTGATCAGGGTGTTCATTTCGGTAATTGCCTGTACCGCCTGGGTGATCTGCTGCAGTGACTGGCCGGCTTCGGTGGCGTGCGCTACGCTGTCGGCGGCCTGGCTCTGTCCCTGCACCATAACTTCCACGGTTTCGCGGGAGACATTCTGCAGGGTTTCGATCATATCCTGTATTTCCATGGTGGCGCTTTGCGTGCGCTGCGCCAGGGTCCTGACTTCATCCGCTACCACCGCAAAGCCGCGGCCCTGTTCACCGGCGCGGGCGGCTTCAATCGCGGCATTGAGTGCCAGCAGGTTGGTCTGCTCGGAAATGCCGCGGATTACATCGAGTACGCCGCCGATATTGATGCTTTCCTGTTCCAGCCGGTTGATCGAACCGGCGGCATTTTCCACTGCGCTGGACAGGGTCTGGATCGAGCCGATGGTCTGCTTCACCACCTGGTTGCCTTTGTTAGCTTCTTCGCGGGCAATGCCTGCGGCTTCTGCCGCCTGCGCGGCGCGGCTGGATACATCGTGGGCAATCTGGGTCATGCGCTGGATCGCCATTTCCACGTTCTGCGTCTGTTCGTGCTGGTTGTGTACGCCGTTGCTGGTGGCATCGGCCACCACGCAGATCTGGTTGACGCCATGCAGCATCTGCTCGCTGCTGCGTTTCAGTTCGGCCACTACATCGCGCAGGGTTTCCGCCATTTTATTAAAGCTGCTGATGATCTCGCCAATCACGTCGTCGCTTTCCATTACGCAGGTAAAGCTCAGGTCGTGGTTGCTGATGGCGGTGGAAATCTGCGCGATGCGTTTGAGCTTGGAAATCAGCAGCAGGTTCAGCAGGTAGTAGTTAATCACCCCGATCACCGTACCCGCCACCAGGCAGCCCAGGGCAAACCAGATATACAGGCCTTCTTTATATTCAACAAAGAAGCTGGCGTAGAAGGGGAAGATAATGCCCATGGCGATGCCGAAGCCAAGGAAGGCAAACAGTAAGTTACGAAGAATACTGGGTTTCATTTAGTGACCTGTTTTGTGTGCTGCTTTTGTTATTAATGCGGTCGTTGTGCGGGGTTCAGGCAACAACATTATCGGGTCGCGCTGGTTCGAATCACTGGCGCGTCCGTGACCATTCCCGTGGTGAAATGATCTCTACACTTTATATAGTATGTATCGGCTATTTGTGCACTTACTTTAAAGCGCTTTTAAGGCAGGCGTTTGATTCAGTGGAGTGCAGGCCTGTCTGCAGCCGCGCTTCAGGCGACGGCTGTGGCGGGGTTGATTCAGGCAGGGAATACCTGTTTGAAGGGTTTGACAGTGACCTGTTGGTAGACGCCGGCCTGGATATAGGGGTCGGCATCGGCCCAGCTTTGCGCGGTTTGTAGCGAGTCGAATTCCGCCACTACCAGGCTGCCGCTGAAACCGGCTTCGCCCGGGTCGTTGCTGTCAATTGCCGGGTGCGGGCCGGCCAGAACCAGTCGGCCTTCATCCTGCAGTTTTTGCAGGCGGGCGAGGTGATCGGGGCGGGCTTTGAGTCGTGCCTGCAGGCTGCTTTCAACATCCTGCGCAATAATCGCATACAGCATATTAGTGGTTTCCTGTGTTATCGGGTTTGTTGTCGCTGTTGTTATCGTTGTCTGCAGGGGGCTGGTCGCTCTCCTGAATATAGCGCGACATATAGAAGGCCTGGCCAATGACAAACACCAGGGTCATGCCCATCAGGCCGAACAGTTTGAAGTCTACCCAGAAATCCATACGGGCTTTTTCGTCCATATCCAGGCCGTAGTAAAACGCAACATACAGGTTGATCAGGCCGCTGAAGATAAAGAACACCACCCAGGATATATTCAGCTTGAGCCAGATGGCGTCGGGCAGTTTGATCTGCACGCCCATCATGCGTTCCACCAGGTTCTTTTCGCCGACAAACTGGCTGGCAAGAAACGCACCGGCGAACACCCAGTTAAGTACCGTGGGTTTCCACTGGATAAACGCGGGGTCGCCAAACACAATGGTAATGCCACCAAGGCCGGAAATCAGTGCCAGTGAAAACAGGTGCATGCGTTCGAAGCGGCGGTTCTTCAGCCAGAAGGAGCCCACCTGGATAAAGCTGGCAATAATTGCAATCAGGGTGGCGATAATGGTGGCCGCGATGACTTCCGGCTGGTTTGGATCAATCAGCAGGCCGAGGGGCGTGTTGTCGGCAATCAGCGTGGCATTATGGTAGCCGAGGAAAAACAGGATAATGGGGAGCAGATCGTAAAATATTTTCATATCAGTTGTTTAGCAGTGGCACCGGCAAAAAATGAGGCTGCAGATTAGCATGAAAGCGGCCTTCTGAGTATGCCAAACTGCGATCAGGCAACAGCACCGGACTGTTCGTTTTTTATACAAACTCCTGAACTAACAAGGTTTTACTTTGCCTCGCCGGTGCTTTGCGTCAGAATAGATAGACTATGAGTCAGTATTTTGAAATACATCCGGATAACCCGCAAATGCGCCTGATTAACCAGGCGGTGGATATTATTCGCAATGGCGGTGTGGTGGTTTATCCCACCGATTCCAGCTACGCGATTGGCTGTCACCTGGGTGACAAGTCGGCGATGGAGCGCATTCGCCGCATTCGCCAGGTGGACGACAAGCATTATTTTACCCTGGTATGCAGTGACCTGTCGGAGATCGCCACCTACGCCAAGGTGGATAACAGCGACTACCGCATGCTGAAATCACTCACCCCCGGGCCATACACCTTTCTGCTGAATGCCACCCATGAAGTGCCGCGCCGGCTGATGCACCCCAAGCGGCGCATGATCGGTATTCGCGTGGTCTCCAACCCGATTGTGCAGGCCATGCTGGCGGAACTGGGACAGCCGATTATGAGCTCCACCCTGATTATGCCGGGCAAGGATATGCCGGAAACCGATGCCAGTGAGATCCGTGATTTGCTGGAAAAACAGGTGGACCTGATTATCGATGGCGGCAACTGTGGTTATGAAGCCACCACGGTCATCAATATGGTGGACGGGCCCACGCTGGTGCGCCAGGGCAAGGGCACCGATCATGGTCTCGAATAGTCGCTAAGTCCCTGTGATGTCTACCTTAAGTCAGATCGTTCTGTATGCCATTCCGATTCTGCTGGCGGTGAGCCTGCATGAAGCCGCCCACGGCTGGATCGCGCATCTGCTCGGCGACCCCACCGCCAAACGCCTGGGCCGTCTCACTGCCAACCCGTTGAAACACATTGATCCTATCGGTACCGTGGCGGTACCGGTGCTGATGTTGTTGCTGGTGGGTTTTCCCTTTGGCTGGGCCAAACCGGTGCCGGTGGATGTACGCAATTTTGCCAATCCACAGAAAGACATGGCACTGGTGGCGCTGGCGGGGCCGGTGGCGAACTTTGTTATGGCCATCTTCTGGGTGCTGGTGTTGTTGCTGGCCTACAAGGCTATGGCCCCCGGCGGGCTGTCTGCAGCGTTAAAGCTGATGGCACAGGTGGGGGTGGTGATTAACCTGGTGCTGATGGTACTGAATTTATTGCCGGTGCCACCGCTGGATGGCGGGCGCATTGTTACCGGGGTGATGCCCTATGGGGTGGCGGTGCTGTTTGCCCGATATGAGATGTTCGGCATGCTGCTGGTTATTTTACTGTTAGCCAGTGGATTTCTGGGTAAAATACTGATGCCTGCGGTGCAGGCCATACAAAACAATTTATTTGCCTTTTTCGGCTTAGGGTAAGGAGTCATTTTGAGTTCTGTTCCAACGCAACATCAGCGTGTTCTATCAGGTATGCGCCCCACCGGCGTATTGCACCTGGGGCACTATCACGGGGTTTTGAAAAACTGGGTTAATCTGCAGCACGAATACGAGTGCTTTTTCTTTGTCGCCGACTGGCACGCACTGACCACCCATTACGAAGATCCCAGCATCATTGCCGAGAGTACCCAGGACATGGTGATTGACTGGCTGGCGGCCGGGGTCAGCCCCGGTTCGGCCAAGCTGTTTATCCAGTCCCGCGTACCGGAACATGCCGAGCTGCATCTATTGCTGTCGATGATTACCCCGCTGGGCTGGCTGGAACGGGTGCCTACCTATAAAGACCAGCAGGAAGCGTTGAAGGAAAAGGACCTGGCCACCTATGGCTTCCTCGGGTATCCGCTGCTGCAGTCAGCGGACATCCTGGTGTATAAAGCCGGCCAGGTGCCGGTGGGCGAGGATCAGGTGGCCCACGTGGAACTGACCCGTGAAGTGGCGCGTCGCTTTAACCACATTTATGGCTGTGAACCCGGCTTTGAAGAAAAGGCGGAAGCGGCGATCAAGAAAATGGGCAAGAAAGACGCCAAGCTGTACCGTGACCTGCGTCGGCGTTATACCGAGCAGGGCGACCAGCAGGCGCTGGATGTGGCCCAGGCGTTGCTGGACAACCAGCAGAATATCTCACTGGGTGACCGTGAGCGCCTGTTTGGTTACCTCGAAGGTTCGGGCAAGATTATTCTGCCGGAGCCCCAGGCGCTGTTAACCCCGGCCTCGAAAATGCCGGGGCTGGACGGGCAGAAAATGTCCAAGTCTTACCGCAACACCATCTCGCTGCGCGAAGACCCGGATGAAATCAGCCGCAAACTGCGCACCATGCCCACCGATACCAACCGCGTGCGCCGCACCGACCCCGGTGATCCGCAGCGTTGCCCGGTGTGGCAGTTGCATGAAGTGTATTCCTCGGATGACACCAAGCAGTGGGTGGTGGAAGGTTGCACCTCTGCAGGCATTGGTTGTGTAGAGTGCAAGCAGCCGGTGATTGACGCGGTGATTGCGGAGCTCAAGCCGATTCGTGAGCGCGCCAGGGATTACACTGAAGATCCGTCGGCGGTGCAGGCGATTATTGATGAAGGCTGTGAAGCCGCAAGGGACGTTGCCCGTGATACACTTGACGAAGTGCGCAAGGTGATGTGCCTTAGCCGTTAGATTCAGTCGTTGGTCTTTAGTCAGTAGTCGTTAGTCTGACAGCCGAACGGCTATGACGAAGGACTAATGACCACGACTAAGGACTAAGGACTAAAAACCAATGACTATTATTATAATATGAATCAACCTGTTGATAATCCGGTAGACAATGCCTCAGCCATCCCCAAGGTGGGGCCTGCGCAGAGTGAGATGCCCTTTGCGCTGATTCAGGGTGAGCCACTGACACTGCTGCCGGAAGACCTGTATATTCCGCCGGATGCGCTGGAAGTGTTTCTGGAGGCCTTTGAGGGGCCGCTGGATTTGCTGCTGTACCTGATC
>JBFFND010000150.1:0-6157 GCA_041563375.1 Gammaproteobacteria bacterium
CAAATTGTCACGCTGTTAGCTCAAGTGAAGCTATTTTGATTGGTGCTATAGGTGGTGTCATCATGGTCTTTACAGATAATCTTATGTTGAAATGGCGCATAGATGATGCAATTGGGGCGATACCAGTTCATCTTGCTGCGGGTATATGGGGAACACTTGCAGTGGGTATTTTTGGCAACCTGGAAATACTTGATACTGGGCTAAGCCGGACAGGACAAATACAGGTTCAGCTACTTGGCGTGATTGTCTATGGTTTATGGGCATTCTGTGTTGCGTATATTATTTTGCGCATTACAAACAGGTTCTATCCTTTACGAATTAGCGAAGAAGATGAGCATATCGGGCTTAATGTATCTGAGCACGGTGCAAAGACCGAGCTGATTGAGCTGCTTGATGCAATGGAAAAGCAGGAACGATCCAGAGATCTCTCGATTCGTGTTCCAGTTGAGCCGTTTACCGAGGTTGGACAAGTTGCCTCTCTTTATAATCGTGTTATCGATTCACTCGATGTGGCAATAGAACAGACTAAAAGCATCGTGCGTGACATTCGCGATGGTATTATCACATTTAATGCGGACGGTTTATTAACCAGCTTTAACCCGGGTGCAGAAAAAATATTTGGCATTCCCGCCCATCAGGTTATTGGTATTCCCGTATGTGAGCTTATTCATCCGGATGAGGAAACCTTTTGCACTACCAGAAAAGACAATAAAAGCCTGCCCATAGAAAACATTAAGTTAGGTAGTAAGAGAGAGATTTTAGCAAAGCGTCAGGATGAATCTGTATTTCATATGGAAATTACTGTTACTGAAAGTCAATATAGTGGGGCAACACAGTATACAGGTCTTATAAGAGATATTTCAGAGAGAAAGAAAATCGAGGAGCAGCTATTTCAGGAAAAAGAATTAGCGCAGGTAACCCTTGAGTCAATTGCGGAAGGTGTAATTACTACAAATGAACAGGGAAAAATAAAGTATTTAAATCATACAGCAGAAAAACTAACTGGCTGGACTAACAGTGATGCGTGTGGTCGATTACTTAATGAAGTTTATTGCCTGGTTGACGAGGTAACTGGTAATGCAATACCGGATATTACTGCCGATATATTAACCCAGGGCGGTGTCATTTCAGAATCTGTTAGCCATATACTTTTGTCCAGTACAGGGGAGAGGTGTTCTGTTGAACATACGGCGGCCCCGATACGTAATAGAGATTATAAAGTTGTCGGTATTGTACTGGTGTTTCATGATGTAACACACGCCCGTGAGATGCAGAAGCAGCTTTCACATCAAGCTACTCATGATAGCCTGACGGGGCTTATGAATAGAAGTGCTTTTGAGTCACGTATCGTGGAGGTGATAAATAATGCAAAGCTGGAAAATACGCAGCATGTACTGTGTTACCTCGATCTGGATCAATTCAAGCTGGTAAATGATACGTGCGGTCATGTGGCGGGTGATGAGTTGCTACGCCAGCTCTCGGTTATCCTTAATGTAGATATGCGACGTGGAGATGTGCTTTCGCGTCTTGGAGGAGATGAGTTTGGTCTGTTGTTATATGGTTGTCCGATTGATAAGGGAAAAGAAATTGCTGAGAATATTCGCCAGATTATTCACGATTTCAGGTTTCCATGGCAAGAACGTCAGTTCGCGGTAGGTGTTAGTATAGGCCTTGTCTCTATTTCAAGAGAAACAGAGAATCTGACCCAGCTATTAAGCCTCGCGGATGCTGCATGTTACGCGGCGAAGGATAAAGGGCGTAATCGGGTGCATGTCTATGAGCAGGATGATATAGAAGTTGCCAGGCAGCGAGGCCAGATGCAGTGGGTAGCGCGTATACGTGAAGCACTGGATGCTGACAGGTTCAGGTTGTATTACCAGACAATCGCACCTGTTGGTAATGTTAATCCAGAGAGCGGGCATTATGAAATATTCGTGCGCATGCTGGATGACGATAATAATATTATCCCACCCGGTGCATTTATACCAGCTGCCGAACGCTTTGATTTGATGGCAGAAATAGATAAATGGGTCATCAAAAATGCACTGGCATGGTTTGGTGATCATTGTATTAAATATCCAGGCCAGATAAGTACCTGTGCGCTGAATTTGTCCGGAGCCTCGTTAAGTGATGAGCGACACTTATCTGAAATTAAGAAATATATTATTGAATATCGAGTACCACCAGAACTTATCTGTTTTGAAATAACAGAAACGGCTGCTATAGCAAACCTGAATATTGCTACTAAATTTATCAATGAACTGAAAAGTCTTGGCTGTGAGTTTGCATTAGATGATTTTGGTTCAGGCCTGTCATCATTTGGCTACCTTAAAAATCTACCGGTTGATTACCTGAAAATCGATGGTGCATTTATTAAAGATCTTGATAAAAATACGGTTGATTATGCAATGGTCGAATCTATTAATTCAATTGGTCACGTGATGGGGCTTAAAACCATAGCGGAGTTTGTCGAGAACGAGGCAATACTTGAAATACTGAAAGAGATAGGTGTAGATTATGTGCAGGGATATCACATCGCTCATCCAAGGCCGCTGGAACAGATGACAGGCGTGATATTTATGCCACGTTAATCTCTCACATTAGATGATTTAGAATAAATATAATCATCTGGAGACGTTATTTTATCAACCTGCCAGGGTAAAGAACATGCTTGTATCGAGTCCAGTTCTTATATCGATATGTTCCTGGATGTCGCTGGATAATAGCTATAGATGTTTTACCGGCTGATCATCTCTAATCCACTGCATAATGCCATTACGCACGTTATATACATTGGTGTAGCCCATTTTTTCAACAAGGTATCGAGCGAGCTTGCTTGTGCGCTTCCCACTTCGGCATATTAAAATAACCGGGTCGTGTTTATCCACAGTAGAGGTGAATCGGCTCAGGAATTCCGGGTTTATCTTTCCATTGGCATCGACGAAGGTGAGTAATTTGCTGTCTTCTATGATGCCGGTTTGACGCCACTCATCCGGCCGCCTGACATCAAAAATTGACACATCATGCACGAGCATGGTCTTTAGCTGATTGCTATCCAGATTGTTATAAGGAGCCTCTGTACACCCCTGTAGCATCACGATGAGTAGTAAAATACTATAAAACCTGAAAAACATACCGACTCTTCCCATTATTAAACTGATCTGGCTGATCTGGCTGATCTGGCCGCTTTAATGACTGCGTGGATTATCTATCAGTATTTGCCTGAGTTCCCTGATTTCGCCCCGTAACGACTGTACTTCTTTATGTAAATCTGTCTCGATGTGATCCTGCGTTGCCTTTACCGCGTCAACCGTTTCCCTGTGTTCTTCCTCGCTGTAGCTTTGCATGGCGCTGACGATAATCGCAATAAACAGATTGAGCATGGTAAAGGTGGCAATCAGAATGAATGGAACAAAAAATGCCCAGGCGTAGGGGAAGCTTTGCATTACCGGGCGGACTATGCCCATCGACCAGCTTTCCAGGGTCATGATCTGGAACAGTGTGTAGAATGACTTACCGAGCGTACCAAACCACTCCGGGTAGGCTGCGCCAAACAGGTTGGTTGCGATAACCGCGAACACATAATAAAAAATCAGTAACATCAGGCCGATCGAACCCAGTCCAGGAATCGCGGCTAACAGCGCGCCGACGACTCTGCGCATTGAAGGCACCATGGTGAGCAGGCGCAACACCCGCAGCACCCGCAAGGCGCGTAACACCGCGAAGGGACCTGATGCCGGGATCAGTGCAATGGCGACGACGCCAAAATCAAACAGGCTCCAGGGGTCGCGCCAGAAGTCGCGCCCATACACCGTGATACGAATCATAATTTCGATGACAAAGATCGCGAGGATGATTCGATCAACCGCGACAATGAGTTGTCCGGCCTGCTGCATAATGCTGCTGGATGTTTCCATGCCCAGCAGCACAGCGTTAATCAGTATCAGGGTAATTATTGCATTCTGTACACGTGGGTGTTCAATGAATGCCCGCAGGGGAGAGGGTGTTGTCGCTATCAATTCTGGTTTTCTGTCGGTTGTGAAATAAACACTTTTTCCAGTGGCAGGCCGGTCATGCCATGAATGGTTCGCCATAAATAATACATAATCAGCATCATCATCAGCATCGATGGTATGGCAATTACCGGGTAGCTCAGCAGGGTCATGCGGCCAAGCTCTTCATTGAATGCGGCGCTGCCACCCGGGCTGGTGACAATCCACTTGGCCAGCGCGTAATTCATCACCGACGAAAACAGAAATGTACTGCTCAGCAGGTAAGTCGCATTTAACAGTCGGCTCTCAAATGCCGCACGCATATTGCGCTGCTCCAGTATCTGCTGGATTTCATCGACATTGATGAATTTCGGATTATACAGCAGGGTTTTTATTAACGGGTAGCGGGTGCGTGTGGAAATCAATATGGCGACACCAATGATTCCCGGAATGGCTGCCTCCTTGATCGCCAGCCATTGTGTGTCCAGTTGCAGCAGTCCAATGCCACCGGTTAAGGCGACACTGATCAGGCCCAGCAGGGCGATAAAATTAAATTTCCTGTATTTGACCAGCTCAAACAGTCCCCAGCCCAGGGGGAAGGCGAGTGCAACGACGAGCGCACCCGTTGCGCCAAGCTGTTCAGCACCACTCATTTTCATCAGGATAAAAGAGGGTATAAGAATACTGATCAAAAGGTCGACCATCGGTCGAGGTTTGTGTGACTGTGGGTTTGATGCGGGTGTAGCTGAGTTAGTCATGAGTCGTGTTCAGTCTGTTTGTATGATAGTAAATTGTTTGTCTGACCTGGTGGGTTTTTCAAGCCATAACGCGTCTATAGCAGGCCTGTTGCCGATATGGCTTATTTGAATCCTGTCCGGGCATATAGTTCGTTTTTATCGACGTTATTTTGAGACAAGATTAATTCTGGTGTGGAGCGTCATGGCTGGTTAAGTGATCAGTGCAAAGCTATAGTATATGTTAATATATCCAATAAAATCAATATTATATAAAGTATATTTAATAATTTACATAAGATTGTTGCGACGATATCTCTGTCTATAGAGACTGCGTGTGTGGTACCGGCCTGTATTGAAGTTTCGCACTAATGATAGAAATGACCTGCCCTGTGCCCTGTGCACAGGGCAAACCTGTCGCGATGTCACACTGCGTGTCTCAGGCATGGGCATAGGCGGAGGGTTGTGATACTTCTTCGAGAATAGCTGCACTGAGCCGCTCCTCGTGATGGCGTGCCAGATCGGCCAGCGACAGCATACCCACGTAGTGGCCCTGGCTGTTGCGTACCAGCAGACGGCGTACCTGGTGATCCTCCATTATCTGCGCTGCATCCTGTATGTCACTATCCTGGGCACAGCTAAATATATCATGGCTCATTATGCTGCCAGCCAGCGTATCGCCAGGATCCGCACCTTCAGCGGTTGCTCGAATGGTAATATCGCGGTCGGTCACCGTGCCGACGATATTACCGTCCTGCTCTACTGGCAGCATGCCCACATCCAGGTCACGCATCATTTTCGCCACGCTGGATATGGGAGCATCCTGTGTTATGCATTCAAAATGGGGGGTCATAATATCCTGTACTTGCATGGTCATTATCTCCTTCAGGCTTGTGGTTGAATTATCTGTAATGCATCGCTCCCATATGAAAAATAACACCACAGCTGTTAAACTAAATCATTGAAATACCGCAAAGGCTAGCCTCAGTGCACAGCTGGCTGGCGTGCGGCCCAGCAAATGTTACCCTGTAAATGAGGTCGGCAATTAATACTGATTTTTGATTTTTACGGGAGTATATTTATATTCATTGAAAATCATCACTGTGTTTGATCCGGGTTGCGGTTGCAGA
Source organism: Gammaproteobacteria bacterium (assembly GCA_041563375.1). Taxonomy (GTDB): domain Bacteria; phylum Pseudomonadota; class Gammaproteobacteria; order SZUA-229; family SZUA-229; genus SZUA-229. Next base: position 5,857 of record JBFFND010000150.1, read on the forward strand.
TCCAGTGTTCACAGGCAACCGACCCGATATTTTCGGTGGCGGCTGGTGCCATCCCTGAGTTGTAGCGCTTTACTACTTAGATTAAATAATTTTTGGATCTGGCATCAGCGCTGTTTATGACAATGACCACGAATGTTTCAGGAGGCACATATGTCCATAAAAATACAATGTGAACAGCCTTTGATGCAGAACTTCGGAGACAGAGATAGCGACTACTTTTCCCATAGCGGTCGCAGTGTCGCGGTCGATTCTACTGATATCCCCCCCGGCGGCAGGCAAATGGATTTTGTCGCAAAACAGG
>JBFFND010000151.1:0-6130 GCA_041563375.1 Gammaproteobacteria bacterium
CATAAAGGCGATTACTACAAACAGGGCTTGCCGATACAGGTTACCTACAGTCGGGATTACACACGCCTATTAAGTAATGTACAGCAGCAACCGCTGGAGGCTGCGCTGTTTGAACTGCCGCAAAACTATAAAGAGTATCAGCCGTTTTCACCGTAGGCTGGATTAAGCGTAGCAGATTCGCCTGATTAGAATACAGCCTGTCCTGCCCACCAGCGTGGCGTGTACTTTATAAAAGAAAACGCGAATGAACGCGAAAAACGCACTAAAGTGCAGGAGCACTTTGAACGTGCGCATGCACGGCCCGAAGGGTGGAGCACAGGATGTGCGTAATAAATAGACGCGATTAAAACCTTTTATTTTTAAGTTATAGCGCTAATTCGCGGACTATTATCGCTTCTGGAATTATTACACTGACCCCGAATTAAACAATCAGCGCTTATTCGCCAAAAGAACGCAGCTTGAAATCATCGGCTGAGTTGAACTCAAGTACGCTGCCCTGTGTATACCAGTCACCGAGTACAATGCGCTGGGCAGCTTTACCATTGGCGGTTAACTGGTGAACCGCCGGACGGTGGGTGTGGCCATGGATCATCAGTTGTACCCTGTGTTTGCTAAAGGCTGCGCTGACCGCATCCGCATTGACGTCCATAATCGCCTCATCCTTGCTGCTGGTTTCTTCACGGCTCTGCTGGCGCAGTGCGCGGGCCATCTGTTGCCGTTCGGCCAGTGGCTTGGCCAGAAAATCCGTTTGCCAGGCCGGGTCGCGCAGCATGCTGCGCAACTGCTGGTAGCGTACATCATCGGTACACAGGGTATCGCCGTGCAGCAGCAGCACCGGCGTGTGCTCAAACTCGACCACGCTGGGGTCTTCAATGAGCTGGCAGCCAGCTCGCTGTGCCAGTGCCTCACCCATCAGAAAATCCCGGTTGCCGTGCATCAGGTAGATCTTCAGGCCGTTATCCGCCAGCTGTTTCATTCTGGCAAACACCGCATTCAGGCCTTCGGCCTGGTCATCATCCCCCAGCCAGTATTCCACCAGGTCCCCGAGTATATACAGTGACTCGGCACTGGCGGCCTGTGTATCCAGAAACTCGATAAACAGGCGGATAATATCCGGCCGTTCCGGTGCCAGATGCAGGTCTGAGATAAACAGATGCCGTGCCATTAAATACTACCGCCAGCTTTCAGTACGCAGGCTGGTTAAACAATAGTGGCGCTGTTGATAATCACTGGCTCCAGGGGCACATCACCGTGGCCCATCATATTGCCGGTAGCAACACCTGCGATGCTGTCCACAACATCCATGCCCTCAACCACTTCGCCGAATACGGCATAACCCCAGCCCTGTGCGGTGGGTGCGCTGTAATTCAGAAAATCATTGTCTTTCAGGTTAATAAAAAACTGCGAACTGGCCGAATCGGGATCGGGGGTACGTGCCATGGCGATGCTGCCACGCTTGTTGGGCAGGCCATTGTCCGCTTCGTTTTTAATTGTGGCGTTGGTGGGTTTCTGGGTCATGTCTTCAAGAAAACCGCCGCCCTGAATCATAAAGCCCGGAATCACACGGTGAAAAATAGTGCTGTTAAAAAAATCATCTTTAACATAGTTCAAAAAGTTTTCAGTGGAAATCGGTGCTTTGTCCGCGTTCAGTTCAATCACGATTTTACCGTGATTGGTGTCCAGGCATACTTTATCTGACATGTGGTGTTCTCTCGTTAGTTAAAAATGGCGTCCCCGGCAGGATTCGAACCTGCGGTCTATCCCTTAGGAGGGGATTGCATTATCCAGCTATGCTACGGAGACTTTGGGGCCATATGATACAGCCCATGGCGGCATTTTGCAGCCCTATTTGTCAGGGTTGCCCTTGTTGATGTCGATTAGTGCTGGTGATTGCGGCGTCGATTGCGCCGCTCCTTGCGCTTCAAAAAGGCATTGAATTTGCGCCAGAAATAACCATCCGGTGTATCTTCATAGGTCATAATGTAATTGAGACTGTGCAGGTCATTGAGTGACCAGCGCATGCTGCGATAGGCTCCAGGCGTGCCGCAATAAAGAATCTGGTCACTGGGTTTAATCGCGATATCATCGGTCGGCATCAACAATAGTTTGCTATCGCGTTTCAGCAGCAGTGGTATCGCTTTGATCTGTCGCTCACGTTGCCGTGGGTCCTGTAACAGGTTGCCGACGCGCATCACCCGTCCCAGGTTTAATACCTCACACAGGGCGCGTGCTTCTTTTTCATCAACCTGCAGGGTCCAGATATTGGGGATGGACTCGCCCAGTGCGCCAGTAAGGCGGCTGATGGCGACATTGGCCCAGGTAATGTCCTGCTTCCTGGCCTTGCTGAGAAAGGCAATCATCAGGGGGGAGACCAGCAGCGAGCGTATTTTGCGCGCGATAATCTCACTGGGCTGCATAATGATATTGGCGTGGGTGGCCTCGAACAGTTTTTTATTGGTTTGCCGGTTGTGTCGGGCCACAATAAACAGCTCGGGATTGAGTTCTCTTGCGGTCATAATAATCGACAGGTTGTTGGAGTCGTTATTGGTCCCGGAGATCAGGCCAACCGCGTTCTCAATACCAGCAACGGTTAAGGTGTGTGCATCAAAGCCGGTGCCAAGAATAAAGTCATTGGCGCTGTTCTCTGACTTACTGAGAAACTCCTGGCGTTTTTCTTCTGATGGATCAATGATGGTGACATGGATATTGCTTTTCAGTAGCTGCTGATAGAGGCCGGAACCGAAGCGTCCGTAGCCACAGATAATCCAGTGACCTTTTTCAATGTAAATAGGATTGGATAAATCGGTATTGGGTACACCCGTGAGCCAGTCATACAGTCAATGCAGTGATGGTGAGTGAATCGCCATGGCAAAGATATTGGCAAAGGTGTCATAGGGATTGACCACGAAATCAGTGCCGAAGGAAAACATATTGCTTTCATATTCCTTGATTTCGGAACGGCATATCACCCGTACACTGGGGTTTAATAATTTGCTGGTGACGGCAATTTTAAGGTTGATCTCATCGGATGAGGTGACGGCAAGTACAGCGGCACATTTCGGGTTCTGCAGGCCAGCCTGTATCAGGTGTTCCGGGTTGCCGGCATTACCCACCAGGCCCGGCACCTCCATTGAAAAATCCTGTAGCGGCAGCGTCTGAATTCTTTCGTTATTCTCTTCAATGACCACGGTGTGTATATTGCGCCGGGTCAGGCTGCTGGCCAGTGCATGGCCGGTTTCGCCAAAACCACAAATCAGGATAAAGTTGTCGGGTATGCGTTCCAGCTGGTGTGTGAAACGGCTCTTTTTCAGGGCTTCACGAAAAGTAGGGTCCTGCACCAGCGAAATAATTTTACCCAGTGAGTAGAACCAGGCGATCACCGATAAATAGATAGTGATCAGGGCCGAGATGCGTTGTGCGTTACTGAACTCGTGGGGGATTTCACCAAAGCCAATGGTGGTTGCCGTGTAGCTGACAAAATAAAACGCCTGGAAAAAGCTCAGATGCCAGGTATTGCCCTGTGCATCAACCCCCGGCGCCATGACCATACTGATAACCGAAATCGAGAAAGCGAATATCAGGATAATAAAGGGCGCGCGCATCTGGCGCATTATTAATGATGTCACGAGTGACATAATACGGCCTGTGTTCAGTGACGCATCATCGAGGTTTCAATAATCAGCAGAATAACCGAAATAAAATTGGCTATCAGTGCGCCACCGCTCAGTGAAATAATGGTGGCCATGGTTTCCGGGGTCATTGGCAGGCCCTGTATATTCACCACGTAGGCCCAGACAAAAGAAGCGGAAAATAGCTGCACTAGTGCCACCAGGCTGGTGGCCAGTAGCATCGCGCCCATCTGTGAGCGGTCACCGAATTTGAGCACGGTGGCGATCAGGTTAACTACCACCACCGCAAACAGTTCATAGGCATTGTGATGTGCCGGGTTGTCAACCTCACCGGTGAAAAAACCGAAATTCAGGGTAAGGGCCAAGATCATAAAGAAACTGAAGACAACTTTTTCGCGGTTCATTTTTTTACTCTTCTTTTTGGTGCAATGCTTACTCTAGTTTATAGCAGTAGATGTTCCATCATGCGATGGTAAATTTTTGATAGTGTAATTAAATCATCTGCCCTGACGTGTTCATTGAGCTGGTGAATGGTGGCGTTGAGCGGGCCCAGTTCCAGTACCTGGGCACCGGTGGGCGCAATAAAACGTCCGTCAGAGGTGCCACCAGCGGTGGATAGCTCGGTTTCATAGCCACACACGTCGCGAATCGCCCTGCAGGTAGCTTCCACCAGCTCGCCACTCGGGGTTAAAAACGGCTGGCCGGATAACACCCATTCCAGCTGATAGCTCAGGCCATGTTTATCAAGGATGGCTTTCACTCGTTGTTTGAGCTGTGCATCGGTGACCTCGGTGGAGAAGCGCAGGTTAAACATAATGTCGCATTCGCCTGGAATGACATTATTGGCACCGGTGCCGGCATGGATATTGGAAACCTGGAAGGTGGTGGGCGGGAAAAACTCATTACCCTGATCCCAGACTTCTGCGGCCAGTTCTGCCAGTGCCGGTGCAGCCAGGTGAATCGGGTTCTGTGCGAGGTGTGGATAGGCCACATGACCCTGTTTGCCCAATACCGTCAGGTTGCCGGAGAGTGAGCCGCGACGCCCGTTTTTAATCACATCCCCCAGCTTGCTGGTGCTGGAGGGTTCGCCCACCAGGCACATGTCGATTTTTTCATTGCGCGCCTCAAGGTGCTTAACCACTTTCACTGTGCCGTTAATCGACGGGCCTTCCTCATCGCTGGTAATTAAAAAACCAATTGAGCCGGCATGTTGTGGGTGCTCACTAATAAAACTTTCGCAGGCGGTGATCATGGCTGCCAGGCTGCCTTTCATATCCGCAGCGCCCCTGCCATACAAAATGCCGTCCCTGATTTCCGGCCTGAATGGATGGGTGTTCCACTTTTCTACTGGCCCGGTGGGTACCACGTCGGTGTGGCCGGCAAATACCAGTAAGGGGCCCTGATTGTTGCGCCTTGCCCAGAAGTTATCGACTTCTTCAAAGCGAAGTTTTTCAACCGCAAAGCCGAGTTTTTCCAGGCGTTCGATCATCAGTTGCTGGCAACCCTGATCATCGGGTGTGACGGAGGGTCTGGAAATAAGATCTATGGCCAGCTGTAGCGTGCTGTCGAGTGATGCGTTTGACATGTGAAGCTCTGATAAATTGTTATTGGGACGTGTGGTTGCAGATTATATCGTATTCGGGCGGGGATTTTTGCCTGATTTAATTCAGTCCGGGTAAACTGTTGTGGCCAGGCCCAGTATCGCGCTAAGTGTGGCTGACACTTTGCAGGTTAAGCTGTTATATCTGTTTGCCTTCCTGCATCGCTTCGTACATCGCCAGGTATTCGGTTTCCATCGAGCTGAACTCTTCCTGCAGTTGTGCCAGTGCCAGATCTTTTTTCACCACTTCCTCTTCCAGCTGGTTTATTTTCGCCTGCAGTTCCTCTAGCTGCTCAGATTCGCTCGCATCACCTGTCTCATGCTGGAGGCTGTCTTCGATGGTGTGTACCTCATCCTGCAGGCGTTCGTTCTCTTCTTCCAGTATGGTAATACAACTCATCATTTCTTCGGATGAGCGGGTGAAGGCGCTCAGGTGTGTCTGTAATTCCTCGGACTTATCTTTATCAATTTCCAGTGATTCGATAATGGCCTGCAGTTGTTTGATTCGCTCTTTTTGCTGCCTGACCACTTCCTTGATCTGGCTTATTTCTATGGTGCTGCCTGATTCATCATCTGATTCTGTATCCTGTGGCAGTTGCGACTGGATTTTATGCAGCTCATCCTGCAGGCGTTCGTTTTCTGTTTCCAGAATATCCATGCACATTTTTGAATCAAGAATCTGGCGCTCGAGGGAGCCGAGTTGCTGGTGCAGGTCATTAAGCGATTCTGATTCCTGCGGGGATTCTTCTATGGCTTTGGCCAGGTTTTTCTGCATGCTGGACAGTGCATTTTCCTGGTCGTAGATAATGTCCTTTAACTTATTGACTTCATTGTCGACTTTTCTGCCCTGGGTTTCGACATAGAAAACTTTTTCCTGGACTTCTTTCTGCTTTTGAAACTC